>CALDPJ010000171.1 GCA_937911795.1 uncultured Flavobacteriales bacterium
AAATTCCACAGCGGAAAAAAGATCCGGTGATTTTTGAAGAAGATGAATTCATCAAACCGGCATCGACACCGGAAGTGCTTGCAAAACTGCGTCCGGCCTTCCGGCGCGAAGGCGGTACCGTCACTGCCGGAAATTCATCGGGTCTGAACGACGGCGCTGCGGCCCTGCTGCTTGCGTCGGAAGACGGACTGAAAAATCACCAGCTGAAACCGATGGCCCGAATTGTTTCTTCAGGTGTGGTGGGGGTTGAGCCACGCATTATGGGAATCGGTCCGGTAGAAGCGAGTAAAAAAGCATTGAAGCGTGCCGGTCTTTCGCTCGATCAAATGGATATTATTGAGTTGAATGAAGCTTTTGCAGCACAATCACTTGCCTGCACGCGCGAGCTGGGGCTGGATGACCGCGACGAACGAATTAATCCGAATGGCGGGGCCATTGCCCTGGGACACCCTTTGGGAATGACCGGCGCCCGATTGCTACAAACCGCAGCGCTTGAGTTGCAACTCACCGGAAAACAATACGCACTTTGCACACTGTGTATTGGTGTGGGTCAGGGTTATGCGGTGGTAATCGAGCGGACTTAGTTGCCAACGAGGATGAATTTTGTAGTTTCACAGGAATCCTCCAGACTTTGAAATTCATCCGGCCAATTCTTCTCGCAGTTGCAATTGTAATCCCGGCGCTGATATTTCATCTTTCCAATCTCGATCAATTACCACTCGGTCATCACGCCTGGACGCAGGTTGATCACTACGCAATCAGTCTCGGGTTTCAGGAAAACGGATTCGATTTTTTTCATCCACAAACCTTTGCATTTTCTACGGAGCTGGTAAATGGAGAAGACGTGCCTTCCCACAGCAGCATTACTGCCGTTGATTTTCCAATCCACCAGTACGTTGTAGCATTTGTGATGGAAATTCTAAATACCAATTCGGTACTGATTCCGAGGATTTATATATTGCTGTGGAGTTTCCTGGGACTCTTTTTCCTCGGAGAAATGGTGTTTCTTTTAACCAAGCGCACCGAAGCTGCCGTGCTGATTGTAGTTTTAGCGGCTACCGCTCCCCTGTTCGTTTACTTTCAAACCGCTATAATGCCCACCATTCCGTCAATGGCTTCGGCAATGATCGGATTGTATTTCTGGATCCGGTATTTGATTTCCCCGCGAAAACGATTGTATATAATTGCCATCTCCTTTCTGACTTTGGCAGCGCTGACCCGCACAACTTTCCTCATTCCCTTACTGGCAATTGCCGGTTGCGAATTGTGGCTTTACCTGCGGAACAGATCAATCCCCGCCTTCAAAATAATTTCATTTACTGCAGCGGCAATTTGTATTGGTGGATATTACGGATACAACAGTTTTCTAAGAGCCGAATACGGTTCCATTTTTTTATCGTCGTTCATGCCACCGGAAAATCTTCGGGAAGCCGGAACTCTACTTTGGGACATCATGGACCGATGGGGATTTCACTTTTTCGCCGAACTACATTATCTGGTTATGATTGGGATTGTTGTATTGGCTATCTTGAATATCATCAGGAATAAAACACGTCTGAACCCGGTGCATAAACAGGTCTTGATTTTCACAGCCATAAGCTTGATGGGATGTATTCTGTTCGCGGTTCTGATGATGAAACAGTTCTACAATCACGACTATTATTTTCTCGATTCTTTCTTCATTCCGATTTTAATGTTGACCACCCTCGGGCTTGCGGTAATTCAGCTTCCGACTTCTAAATTTTCACGTCCTGTTTCGCTTGCCTTAATTGCTGCTCTATCCATTCCCCTGATTTTAAGCGCGCGACAATCGAACATAGATTTACAGCAGAAAGGTTGGTGGAACAGAACCTCCGCCACGGCACAAAATTTTGAAGGTTCTAATGAATTTCTCTGTCACATGGGAGTACCTGAGGATGCAGTCATTCTTGTGCCGGATGCCTACGCGCCCAATCTACCTTTCATTCTCATGAACCGCAAAGGACACCCATTGATCAACAGCAGTACACGGTTTCTGAAAAGCGGATTGGATTGGAAATGGGATTATGCTGTGATTCAGAACGAATTCTTCTTCAGCGACGTTTACAGAAACTATCCGCCCATTCTGCATCGGATGGAATTCATCGGGACGAATGGTAAAATTTCTGTGTACCGAAAATCCACGACCAGGCAAAACCTCGATGCTTTTTTGGGAATCAATGATGTGACACCTCTTTATTTCACAGGGTTCAGTACAGATTCTGTGGTTTCTGGAGAATGGAACCTAACCGAGAGTTGGAATGATCCATCAGGTACGATTCATTCTGAGTTTCCGGTTTCGTGCAGTATTTCTTTGGATGAATTTATCGGTACAGACAGTTTACTCTTATTCTTTCAGTTGACAGGGTTGGCGTTGGAAAATCAAGCGGTGAAACTTGTTCTTAAACTCAACCAACAAGGTGAGACCATTTTTTATCGTGAATACACGCAGTACACGATTAAAGAAAACCCGGTTACTGCAATGAATTTATGGATGCCTTTGCCCATCATCGCCGGTAAGGAAAAAGAACTTCAGATCTACCTCTGGAATCCTGGTGAAGGCGGCGTTGAGATAAACAGCGGCTCGGTTTCGATTTATCCTTTTGACGAAGTGGGTTCCTCCGATTTCAGGACAGAGATTTGTAATCTATATGCGGATTGAAAAAAAACTCAAGCGGCGGAAACAGACCATCGAGCAGGCTATCGTCGTAATCCAGGAAAAAGGTTTCGGGATTCTGCGATGAACGAATGATGATTTGTCCGGAATTTGCTTCAAATGCATCGAGGATAATTTCTTTGGAGTCGGCGAGATGATATATTACCTGAAACAGCGGATTGCGATCCATCTCAAAAGCATCCGCAAAAAAAGTATGTTTTCGGTTTACGAGTAACGACGCGTATATCTCCTGAGACTGTGGATTGATTCTGGAACCTTCGTAATACCAGCCATCCGATTGAACGTCAATGCTGAAATTGCTGTTTTCGGGATACCGAAATTCTATGGTTTGCAGTTGAGATAGATCTATTGAAACCAGTAATTGGTTGCGCCAGGTTTCGAATATCTGATTGAAGTTCGGACCGAAAAATCCTTCGGCGCTGTACACTTTTTCATCGTTAATTAAACGAACATAGGTGATTCCTCTCTTCCCCTGGGTAGCCGGTGGTGCGCGGTTGATCATACCTTTTTCCACATCGCGGTACTGAAACTGGCCGATCATCATATCGAGTGCAAGACCCTCATCGGTAATTAATTTTAGGCGCGTACCCAAAGAATCCGTCACCCCCAGTTCATCCCAATCATTTTTCGAAATACCGGCCAACCGCGTTGGTTTCAGATTCATCAATTCCGTAAACAACACATCCATACGGCCCTCGTGGACCGGCGCCTCGCTCATACCTTTCAACACTCTCCAATCATTACCCTGTCTATATAAAATCACTTCCTCGCCATTTTCGACATGCGCATAAATCTTAAGTGTATGAACTGCATTCAGGTCGATTTCGGGAAAATCTGCGGCAAACGTTTTTTCGCGGTTTTCGTCCACATCACGGGTAAAATACCAGACTGCCGACAGTGATATCAATATTGCAATGAGAATGAGATGCGTTTTTTTCATCTTAATTTCCCGTCGTAAAATCGGCTTCCATTCGCTTTCGGCGCAAGGTGCGGCGTTGACTGCTGCGGATTATTCCATAGACAAAAACAAAAATTATCGGCAACAGGAAATTCACGAATTTGAGCACAGTTTTCGTTTGATCGTCTAGTGGATCCAACGGCCGGGCGACTATACCCCGTGTTCGCAATTCAATCAGGCCGGTGTCATCCACGAGCCAGTCAACACTGTTTACAAATAAATTCACGTTATCCGGCTGCAATTGCCTGGCCTGTTCGCGCGGCCCGTTTACTACAAAATCTCCATCAGAAATAATTACCATTCTCGAAAATCCATCGCCCGCAATGTTGCCGGTAAGCGTGGCCCCGACCGTGATATGTGATAGTTGAAAATCGGATGGTGACCATTGTTTTTGAACGTCCAATACCTGTGGGGCCGGTTGTATTCCCGATTGGACCGACGTTACCAGCATCGGATTGTATAAAACGGTGGAATCGCCGGTATAATTCATTTCAGACGGAAACTCGAGCATAACGGATTCAAGTCCTCCCGAAATATCATTGTTTTCCTGACCGATCAGAAGCGGCAAATAAGGAAAGGAAACATTGTTCATAAAAGCAAACATCCCCTGATTTTGCTGAACGGCAACCGAGCCGCAGCGGTTATCAATTACCAGATTCTTCTTCACCTGCACTCCCTTTTGCGACAGCCAGTCTGTTAGTCCCGTAAATTTCTGCACGGCCAGCATATTCACAAAATCTCCTTCCACAGGATTGTAGGCCACCAACATTCGTCCGCCTTTTGCGAGATATTCATCCATGAACTGAAAATGCGCTGCAGGAATGGTGTCGGTAGGACGCAACCAGATCATCGCCGCAAAACGATCAGGGCCCGGAACTGAACCGCCCGCAATGTAATACGGTTCAAGATTATACATCACTTCGAGCTCTGCAACCGTCTGAATTAATTCTGTAAGTGGCGGCTCGCCATTTCCCTGTAAATATCCAATGGTCGGTTTGTCAACTACGGAAAGCTTCTTAATAGCCGACGAGAGATCATACTCCATGGCTCCGCCGGGTTGAATAAACGGAATGGCCTCGCGTTCCTCGTTCATTTCAACCACAGCCGACAAATATGCCTTTTGTTGCTTTTTCTGATCTTTCTCGCGAATCTCAATCATTACCGGCTGAATACCATATCCAACAATTTCCTTTTCGACCGATTCTTCCTCATTTGGATTGATGAACTCATAAACCAGTTTTCCATTGGAACGCGCCGAATATTCAACCAGGAGTTCTTTAAATTGCTGCCGGGAGCGAAGGAAATCAGGTGGTAAATCATCCGAAAAGTAGGCTTTAACGGTGACCGGATTATCAATATTATCAAGCAATTGTTCGGTAGCATGGCTCAAAGTAAACTGTCGCTCCTCGGTGAAATCCAACCGCACGGAAAACCGGGCCGAAAGCAGGTTCACCACCACCAGAATGGCCAGAATCAGCAGTGCAGAGACAACCGGAGTTTTGCCGCTTTTCATCATCACCCCGAAATTTTAAGTTTTTCAAGTTCCTTTTCCGCCAGCACCAGTCCTGCGGCAGCGATGGAAATAAAATAAATGATATCACGTGTATCAATCACCCCCCGGGAAATGCTCTCGTAATGCGTAGCCATATTCAGGTAATAAAAAACATGGCCGGGTGTTCCGCTGATATTTTGACCGAGAATTGCAAAAATTACGTGAAAACACAAGCCGATCAGCAGAGCCACTAGAAACGCCACCACCTGGTTACCTGTTAAACTACTGGCATAAACACCGATTCCGATGTAAGAGGCACTCATCAGGATAAGACCGGAATAACCACCAATAATTTCTCCGGTATCGACATTACCAATCGATGCAACCGTGATTATATATGGAAGTGTACACACCAATGCAATCGCAATAAGTATTAATGCTGAAAGGTATTTCCCAAATACCAGTTGCCAGTTGCTCACCGCTTTGGTCAGAACAAGTTCCAGCGTACCGGATTTTCGTTCCTCGGCGATGAGTCGCATGGTGAGTGCAGGAGTGAAAAAGAACAACGTCCAGTACGCGATGGCGAAAAACACACTCAGGCTAGCCTGCCCCATCATAAAAATATCGTTGCCAAAAATCCAGGTAAAGAAACCGGAGAATCCCAGGAAAAGTGCAAGCATGATGTAAGCGACCAATGAATCGAAATAGGCATTGAGCTCTCTTTTGGCTATGGTCCAGGTGGTGTTCATTTCCTAAATTGTTAATCCTCTGAAAATATCTTCGAGACTGGTTTCGGTGGGCGTAAGTTCACGGATGATCCATTGATTGGTCTGGCAAATCCGGAACAATTCCACCGGAAAATCAATATCAGGTGTGCATTCAATTTCATATTTACCGGCTGTGGGATCTGAAGATATGACTTCCATTCCACTTCTTTCGGGAAGCAATTCCGCCAGTTGGTGATGGCCGGTGCCATCGATCAGAATGCGGTGCAGGATTTTGCCGCTGGCTTTTCGTTTCAGCGATTCGGCCGTTCCATCGGCAACAATTTTCCCTCTGTTGATAATGAGAATCCTGTCGCACGTAGCTTCTACTTCCGGAAGAATATGGGTGCTCAGAATCACCGTTTTCTCACGTCCCACTTCGCGAATCAAATTCCGGATTTCCACTATTTGATTCGGATCCAGTCCGGTGGTCGGTTCATCGAGAATCAAAATTTCCGGATCGTGAATCATTGCCTGGGCCAGACCCACCCGTTGGCGATATCCTTTCGAGAGTTCACCAATCTTTTTGTGCTTTTCGCGGTTAATTCCGCAAACGGCAATCATTTCGCGTGTACGCGAATCGATGAGATCACGCTTCATCCCCTGCAGTTCGCCACAAAACTTCAGGTAATCAATAACCGGCATGTCGGTGTACAGCGGATTGTTCTCCGGTAAATAACCAATGTGCTTTCTGCTAATCGCATCATTCTTTTGTACCGACAAATTTCCCACGTGAATTTCCCCAGAATCCGGCTCCAGAAAACTCATGATCATTTTCATGGTGGTGGTTTTGCCGGCACCATTCGGACCAAGAAAGCCAAGTATTTCACCCGTGTCTACAGAAAACGATAAATCATCGACCGCTACCTGGTCACCATACGTCTTGCTTAGGTGGTCAATGGATATTTTCATAAAGTCAGATCAACTTACAGCGCATGAAGTTATGCGAAATTAACAAAGTTGGCTTCCTTTACAACTTCTTCGGCGTTTTGAAATGTTAATTTCTTTAAAGCGCCAAATACCCGGCTATTCCGAAATTACAGAATTCAATTCCTGAAGATACAGATCAATATACTTCTGCATATCCTTATGCTGATACTGCACTACCCATCTTGGGTGGGGAAGCGTTTTCAATTGAGAAAACCAATTGTTCTCGTTGTTCAACCCGGTTAAATATTTAATATTCCTTCCTTTTCCAATTGAAAAAGCTATATCTGTGTTTACAGCAAATTTAATCTGTTCTTCGATGCTGTCGCGGATCAAGGGATCCACAGCTTGCAGGAGTTCCGGATCATCATAATAATTATAGTTGATTCCTTTCCGGATAAAACCGATTGGACTTACGGAGGTAAAATGAAAATGGTAGAAGAACTTCTCAGGTCCGCCGAATTGCCGGATCATTTCGTACATAAACACCGAGGAGGGCTCGGGTTTCATTTCAATATTATGATTTATTCCGCATACTTCGCTAAGCCGAATGGGGTCGGTGAATCCGATTCCCGTTTTTCCGGCGCCCAATCTTCCGGGATTGATACCAAACAACAGAATGCGTGGATGCTCATCATTATAAAAACGACGATAAAACTGATTCATATATTCCCACACCGCGGGATCGCGAAAGGGCAATAAGGCCTCAATATCACCGGGCAAAACCGGAGAGATGAGCTTATTGTAAAACGACAATACTGAATCAGCAAAAGTCATTTAAAGCGAAAACTAAGTGGGAGACGATTAAAACAGCGCCTCATTTAAATCAGAATTTGAGGGACTATTCCTGATTCACTTTACGTGGTCGTCCAACGGCTCCGGTTTTTCTTGGTGCCCCTGAAGTTTTTCTCGTCTTTCGTGGTGGCTTAACAATTTTCTTCTCGTATTCTTTTTTGATTTTACCAGGCTCTTCGAACCAGCTTTTTAAGGCTACGAATTTTTCTCTTCCGCCGGATGAAAAAGTATCTACGCGGTTGCTGTTCTTTCTCAAGCGGAAAGCACTGTTGTTGATGGCGTTGATTACCGTCTGACGTTTGCTTTCATTCAATTTAAAGAAAACCATGGCTTCATCCACCAATTCGTTGTAAGTCAATGGACGGTCAAGTTGCTGCAATCTTTTAAGAATAAAAGAACCCCAAATAGATTTTGGTCCGCGTTTTTTGCCGGATTTTTGAGTCTCTTCTACTTCGGTTTGAGTCGAAGCACTTGAAGCGCTCGCCCCCGAAGTAGATATACCTTCAGAAGTTCCCGAAATATTAATTTCTATGTTGGAACCGCCAAGTTGGCTCAAAACGGTTTTCAGATGCTGAAGTCTGTTTATTGTTTTCGACAATTCTTCCTGATAAAAGGCTTTCATTGCTTCCAGGTCAGCACCACTCAATTTAAAAGTTTCCATGCGTTGTTTGTTTTTCGTGCGTTTTTCAATAACAAATGTACAAACATTTATTATTATAGAAAAGAATAGTAAAATAATAGCGCTAACTTTGATATAGAAAACGAAATGGCACCGAATCCTTTGCGCGGAATCGTAGTTAAAAACCTAAAACCTATCAATGAACCTGAAGCCTAATCACCTTGTACAGTCTGCTCAGCGGATAGAAATGTTTATAAATCGTACCCCGGTTTTGACGAATGCCGCTATAGATGAAGTTAGCGGTGCAAAGGTGTTTTTGAAATGTGAAAATTTGCAGAAAATTGCAGCGTTTAAGATTCGTGGTGCATTTAATATGATTTTGTCACTCTCACCTGACCAATTAAAAAACGGTGTAGCCACGCACTCTTCAGGAAATCATGCGCAGGCTGTGGCACTGGTTGCTCAAACCCTGGGACTCAATGCACACATTGTTATGCCATCCAATAGTCCGGAGATTAAAATAAAAGGTGTTCGGGAACACAAAGCCAGCATAACCTTCTGCGAACCCACTTTACAAGACAGGGAAAAAACGCTGAAGCAGGTGATCGAAAAAACCGGAGCAACGTTTATTCCACCTTACGATCATGAACTAATCATTGCCGGACAAGCTACCGCTGCCATGGAACTGATTGGCGATCATCCGGAACTGGATGCAATCATTGCTCCCCTGGGCGGTGGTGGTTTACTGAGCGGAACGGGACTGGCCGCACGATTTTTTTCTCCGGGCACCAAAGTGTATGGCGCCGAACCCGAAGCCGTCAATGATGGACAACGATCTTTCCGCAGTGGTGAATTAAAATATAATCCGCCGACTGCTACAACCATTGCAGATGGCCTCCGAACCCATCTCAGTCCGCTTACTTTTGCTTACATCTCGGCAAACACCACAGATATTTTCACGGTTCCGGAAGCGTCAATCATCGCTGCGATGGAAATGATTCAGAACCGGCTGAAGGTAATTGTAGAACCTTCGGCTGCCGTTCCGTTGGCCGTTTTAATTGAACACAAAAAATATTTCACCGGTCAGTCGGTCGGGATTATTCTTTCGGGCGGAAATGTAGATCATCCTTAAAAAGTACTCACACCTCGAACCAAAAAAAGTACTGTCGAAATTTGGTTTACACCATAAACTACTTTACTTTTACTGAACACAAAAACTTTCAACTATGAAAACTACATTTCAAAATCCTGAAGAAAGCATTGCACTCATCCAGTCAATGATAGCCCGGTCGCGGCGAAATTTCAAACACAACAGCTTCTATTTCCTGCTGTGGGGAATACTTATGTTTGCCGGTGGTCTTACCGAATTTTTCCTGCTGCAATCACAGTACGATCTTTTCTGGATCGGTTGGCCGGTACTGAGCATTGTTGGCGGCATAGGAACCGGAATTTATGCCATGCGCCAAAAAGGTTATTCCGCTGGTGAATCCTATGCCGACACCATCACCGGCTATGTTTGGTTGACCTACGGAATTTCGCTCTTCTGCATGATCATCACCGGAATCATGACCAACACCAACCCGGGTATTCTGGTATTGCTTCTGACCGGACTACCGACTTTTCTCACCGGACGAATTATAAAACATCAACCGCTCATTATTGGCGGAATCGTTTTCTGGATCGCCGGGTTGGCAGGACTTCTGGTGGATCCTCTCTACGTTCCTTTAATATTTAGTACCGCTATTCTATTCGGATATTTATTTCCGGGATTCACGCTTCTAAAAGCCGAGAAAACAAATCATGTTTAAGGATTTAAATCCCATACTTCACGCGCCTCTGCGGTTGGCGGTTGTTTCCTTATTAATGGAAGCCACTTACCTTAATTTTAAATATTTGCAGGAGCAGACCGGTTCAACGGCCGGAAATCTGAGCGTGCAGTTGAAAAAACTCGAAGAGGCAGATTATATAACCATAGAAAAACGGTTTAAAAACAACTACCCCGAAACGAGGTGTAAGCTCAAACCAGCGGGGCGCGAAGCGTTTGCAGAATATGTTTCCAGTCTGGAACAGTATATCAACCGGAAATAAGAACTTTTGCTCCGCTATTTCTGATAGTGCTTCATCGCCTCTGGCAGAAACTCTTCAATATCCTTGATGCGGCGTTGGTTGCTCGGGTGTGTACTCAACCATTCCGGCGGTTGAGATCCCCCCACTTCTGCCATTCGTTCCCAAAAGGCGGCTGCCTGGCCCGGATCATAACCGGCCATAGCCATAAAAACCATTCCGAGTTGATCGGCTTCGCTTTCGTGGCTTCTTGAGTAAGCCAATGTTCCCAATGCCGAACCAATACCATAACTCTGCAACAGAAGATCACGTGCCAGTCCGGGTTTTTCACTGGTTAGAATATCCAGTGTCGCCCCGGCACCATTGACTACCACCGCCTGGCTCATGCGCTCATTACCATGTCGTGCAACGGCGTGTGCAATTTCGTGTCCCATTACTACGGCCACTCCGGTTTCATCGCGGCAAACAGGAATAATACCGGTATAGAATACCACTTTACCACCGGGCATACACCAGGCATTCACCGTAGGGTCGTTTACCAGATTAAATTCCCACTGAAAACCTTCGATTCGTTTGGTTTGCTTTATATTCTTCATGTACTCTTCTACAGCAGCAGAAATTTTATTTCCGACATCCTGCACCATCTTCGCTTGTGTATCAAAATCTCCGACCACCTGAGCCTCGGATAAAAATTCGCTGTAGGCCGTAAGGCTCATTTCAATCATCGTACTTTCGGGGTACAGATTAACCTGTTTTCTTCCGCTAATGGGAACGGTAGAACATCCTATAAACAGGACAAAGGTCAGCAAGGTTGTAAATCGTCGGTGCATAGTAACAATTAAATTACATGATATTTTGAAATTTCGGAAGCACCTGCTGCAGAATTATTCAATTTCTGCTGAAAGGCCCCTATCCAGAAGTGCAGTGCAAGGTGGCTTTAATTCTTCATAACTCCCTCTTTTCACCGAACATTTTCCGTTGTAATGTACAATCATGGTACACTGCTCGGCCTGGAGTGCGTCGTGATCGCAAATTTCCATCAGCGATTCAATCACATAATCAAAGGTGTTGACGTTGTCATCGTAAAGAACGATTTCATATTCATCAACCAATTGCTCTACAGCAACATCCTGTTCTCTTGTCTTCGGTGAATTTGCCATACCTGAATGTAATCAAGGTTTCTGTACAAAGGTACGGCAATTGATTTTAACGGCTTTTTCTGTTTCGGGCGGATTCCAGATCCAGCAGGAAACCGAGCGCCATTGCCCGTACCTCTACGTATTCAACGCCTGCTTCGATGAATTGTTGACGCAATGCTTCGGCATCTTCATAATTCTCGGTTGGGCGCGAGAGGTAATGCATCTTGCCGTTTGGTAATTCAAGGCGTGAAACTCCCGCCTGGGGAATCTGCAAAATTGCATCCGCCGTATTCTGTGGCATTCCGGTACCAAAGGCTCCAAGGTCCACAACAAATCGTATATCTTCCGGGTCGAAATCGGCGGCATCCACAAACTCACTTTCGGGAATTTCCTCCAGAACTACCGGTGACGTTGTGCCCGCCGCAGTTTCTACTTCCGACTCAACGGGCGCAGTTTCAGGATTCGGAACACGGCGTGCATTGGCGAGAGCGCTCTCACCTTCGGAGGCAAGAATTTCTCTTGCGCGGGCAACGGTTATGCGTTCTCCGTTGTAATATGCGGTAATGAATGCGTCGGCCACTCCGTTGTTGATGACCAGTTGCCGGTGATCCTGAGCAAATTCAACAGACGGAAACATTCCCGATGTGTAGCGGATTTTTCCTTCTGCTGTTCGTTCGCTGTTGAGCGGTGTAATATCTGCAAGTTGAGCGGAGGTCACCGGAGTCGAGTACACCCCTACCTGCACGGTAAAGAACAAACCGCGCACCCGCTCAACCTGAACCGCCGGTGCGGCATCGGGATCGTTGTAGTAATCTGTGGCCGAACTCTCGGGCAACAGCTCCGGAGACCCGATTTCAATCGCCGATGGTGTTTCACTACCAGCAGCTCTCTCCTCATTAATTGATTCGGTTCTGTCTGTCGGAGTTGCAGTTTGCGCTAATTCATCTTCTGTCCGGACGGGTCTTTCCTCTGAGGAAGTATTTTCGATAACAGGAGTTGTGGTGCGTTGATCTGCATTTCGCTGCTGAGCGGTCTGCGCTGCCGCAATGATTTCTGCAGCTTCGGCTTCGTTCAGGGCCCGATTCAGCGGCACCCGCTGGCCATTCAGGTAAGCCACCACAAATGCGTCGCTGTACCCCATTTGGCGAATGCTGTTTTTGGCTGCATCCGCTCTGTCATATTGCACGAATAATCCGGCTGAATAACGGGTAATTCCATCTCCTACCCGATCGCCGCGCAAAGGACTGAATCCGGTGAAGTGATCCTGAGGAATCGGATTGCGGAAGGCTCCAACCTGTACCGCGAAAACAAGTCCGTCGGGCCATTCTACTCCAACCGGAATGGGGTTTTCATCAGAATAAGGAGCCGCATTGGATGTCAGTTCAAACACTTCTTCCACTCCTGCAGCGATTTCTATTCCAGGCAAAGCATCTATCGGGCTTTCTTCGGTCGCAACCACCCGTTCGGGAGTGGTTTCAACAACTGGCTCTGATCTTTCTTCCGGAACCGTACGCACTACAGGAGTCTCCTCCGGCTCGGTTGTTCTGGTGACTTCCCTTTCTTCCGGCTGTTGTGGTTCAGCAATTTCTGCGACCGATCTTTCTTCCACAGTTACGGATGCTGAAGCAATTTGCTGCAACTCTTCGGCCTGGGTTGAGCTCAGTGTTGCAAGCAATGAATCGGCCTGAGTGCGCGCATTTTCAGCCTGACTGCTGTATTGGCTCATTTCATCGCGCAGGCGTTGAGCCATCTCAAATAAATCGCGGGCATTCTTTTGTAATTCTGCTGCCCGGTCAAATGCTTCGTTCTTCAGCGCTTCATCGGTTTCTGCTTCGGCCCGCGCGGTTTCGGCCTCAGATTCGATCAACATCTGATCTGCCTGAAGCAAAAGATTGTCTGCTGCAGTATGGCGCTCGGTCCGCAATATTTCAAGGCTGTCGGCAACCCACTGGTGTTTGAACCAGTCGAGATAAACCGGATTGGCTTCAATGCGTTCCAACGCTTCCGGAGTTAAAAAGAAATGCATTTCAAGCGCTTCTTTCAGCTCGGCGTCTTCTACAGCATACAATTCTTCACCGGTGATTACAGATTGTGCTTCGGGAACGATTTCTTCAATTACCGCCGGAGTGGTTACTTGCCGGGGTTCGGAAGTATGTTGCGTCGGAACATTTCGTTCTGCCACCGCAGAAGCAGCAATAATATCATCGAGGCTTTCGGTGCGATGTACAACCTGCGCTGTTGAAATTAACGGGTCATTCCAGGCTACTAAATTTCCCTTTCTCCAGGTTGTCAAGGCCTGATTAACCCTTGAAAATTGCTGGATGGCTGCAACCTCTTTCTCAAAGGCTTCTTTCTGCAACCGAAGGCGCTCGGAAGGATCAGTAGTTGCGTTGGCCATAGTTCGCAGTTCAATGGCTTCATCACGCGATGCTATAGCTGCGTTTTGAGCTTCGGATGCACTGCGCAATTCAAATTCTTCCAAACCACCTGGCGGAGTTGTTGTCAATATTTCGAGCACTTCAGAATTGCTGATTTCATAAAAATCGATCTCCCGTCGATTGGCATCTGCCACCCGCTTTTGCAGCGACAGCTCCGAACGCATCAATGACTTCAATTCGTCTTGTGCCGCGGCATCCAAAGGCTGCTCTCCATGTGCGCTTACAAAATCTACGATTCTCTGCTGATGCCGTTGCAAATCTCCGGCAATGGTTTCCATATCGAGCGAAGCATTCAGCGATTTATATTCGAGATTATCGATTTCGCCGAAGACGGTATATTCATCCAGATCTCCAACGATTCCAGCTTCACGCTGAATAAACCCATCGAGCGCTTCTGTGAATGCTGCATCGGTCATGACTGGTGCGACTTCCGGTGAAGCATCCGCCGTTTGATCGGTTTCATTGGCAGCCACCTCCGGTTCCGTCTGAATTTCTTCGCTCTCATCAAGACCAGCAACAGATTCTGTGGCCGGTTCCATGGCAGGTTCTTCAGGTGCCTCTTTCAATTGCTCAGAAAGAGCAAACAGTGATTCGTAGGCAATGACTTTTTCCTGCCGGACTGTCTGAAGCTCCTGGATGGTTTCCTGAATCTCTTCCTTTTCCGGGTTGGTACTTACCGCATCCATTTCTGAAACCAGTTCTACCAGGCGCTCGTCAATTTGATCAACAACCGACTGCTCCAATTGTGCTTTTTCGAGTGTTTTAGCATATGGCTCCTGCTCGGAAAGTTCTATTTCCCAGTATTTTTTTACATAACCGGCATCTACTTCTTGTGTGACTATGGAATTCTCAGCTGCAAACGATCCGCGTTTCAATTCAACCAGTCGCATTTCGTTCAACTCAACTTCTCTGGCCTTGAGCTTGCGGATTTGCTGCAACTGGCTGATAGAATTAGCAATTCTTAATTGTTCTCTCGGCGGAGAATCTTCGGCGATTTGGCGATAGGTTTCCGTTTGCTCATCGATTTGATCAATAAGCGCCTGGTGGAGTTCTGTCTCCATAGCGACCTTTTCACTTTCGTCGATCGGAGCATCCTTGATTTTTTTCAGCGCCGCTTCATATCCCGAATCAATATCTTTGTAGCTGATGGACTCGGCTGCCGGAATTTCATCTGCGGTTTTTGGCGTTTTAACCGGCTGTGAAACCTGTGGTGCGGCCTCTTCGGTGATAATTCCATTGGCCTCCATCAAAATTTCGGTACTGGTTTTTGGTGTACCTCCTTGTTCGGAAACGAGCTGATTCTCGCTAAAGGCAATGTCCTCGGCCATCTGTTTCCTCAACAACTGCATCAGCTCAAGATCCCGGGCATCGTCCTCCTGTAATTCGGCAGCAGGAATATCTTCGAGAAGGGATATTCTTTCATCCATTTTCGAGATGAATTCACGATCCAGTTCATTCTTTTTTCGAATGGATTGTTCGCGGCTCATTTGTTTTTCACCAAGAACCTGCAGTTTTTCCTGGTATCCCGGATCGATCTCATCGTATATCGGATCTCTCTGAACAATGGTTTGCGTCAGGCGTTCTGCAGAAGCTGGCGGCTCAACGGAAGGAACTGCTTCGGGGCTTTGTTCGGCAATGTCAGCCTGATCTTCTGCGTCATCCTCTGCGGTAATGGAATATGGTTTCGCATCCCGGGTTTCCAATGTTGTCAGCTGTTCTTCGGCCTGTTCGATTTCCTGTACCTTTTTATATTTCAGCTCCTGAAAATCGGCCAGTTTTTTATCGATGCTATCACGTTTCGCACCAGCAGTTAGTTGTGCACGTTCCTGTTCCAATTCCGCAACCGATTCATCGATGATGTTCATCCAGTCACGGGCGGCGGCAATTTCATGCTGTACATCTTCCTTGCTTCGGGGTGCGCTATTTTCAACCGAAGCTGTAGATTTCGGCTGAGGCAATTCATATTTCTCAACAAATGCATTTAAATCGGCTTCATTAGAAAAAGCTTCGATAGCGACGTTACTTTCCTCTTCGAGAATGTTCTGCACCACCGACATATTGAATTCCATGGATGCCGTTTCACTTTCAACATTTCCTACCTGAGCCTGAATCTCCGGGATTGCTTCTTTATTGAAAGTTGTCAGTTGATCAGAAGGAATGTAGGTGTCGGTTTGTTGATTGCTGATTTTATTGAATAAATCAGCTTGTGCTGCCAGTGATTCCGCTTCGTTTTGTGCGGGCTCAAGGGTTGTCAGCAATTCCTGAATCTGATTCTGAAGATCCTGATGATCTTCCTTCAATGTTTCCAACTCTCGCTGGATATCCTGTTTATCCTTACTTTTTGCAGCATCCAGGTGAAGCTCGCGGTTCTTTATCCGCAATGCCAGCGAACGCTCTTCCTCGCGCAATTCTTCAGCCTTTCGGGAATCATTTTCAACTTTATTTTTCGCCTCCCGAACCAGCGCCTGTATTCTTTCCGATTCATCCACCTCGTGAACCGGATTGCTGCGCTGACTGACTTCCCGCTCTTTTAAGGCAGCGAAAGATTCGAGAACTTTTTCTTTTTCGCCGGTTTGAAGGGCGGCTTCAAGATCCCCCGCCAGGGCTTCGGCAATTTGCTCCTCGCGCTCTATTTCGTACAGCCGCTCATCCAACTGTTGAGACAATTGCAAAGCAACCCGCGCTTCTTCCGACTGTTTCTCAGCCGCAAATTTGCTGGCCAGAGCATCCATGAGATATTTTCTGCTGATGCTTTCTTCACCCACAGCATCAGCGAGTCTGAGCTGATCTTCTGCATCACGGGCAGCCTTTTCTGCACTTTGTTGTTTTTTCTGAGCGAGCGTGAATGCGTAATCCCTTTGCTCGCGAATATTTTCCGATTTATCTGTGAGTTTTGATTGTTCGGCACGGGCATTTTCAAGAACTTTTTCGTTGGAGAGAGATGTAGAAAATCCGGCTTCGAGATATGCCTGCGAAAGATCACCGGAAGTTGTTGACGCTGTTTGGCCGGCAGTTGATTCATCATAATTGACTTCTAACCCTGCGCGATTTTTAAGTACACCTTGCGCCAGCGTGTACAAATCTATATCCAACGGCTTGTCGAAGTTGTTTTTGATGACGAGCTTTTCGATGGCGTTGTTAACTGTCAATGTGAGTTCCTGCGAGTACGCCACCACCTTATCATTGGGTGGAACCTCTACAATTCCATTGTGTGCCAGCTTACTTCCTTCGGCATCCACTGTAAATTTGTAGCGACCACTGCGTGGAAGATCAATGACATAATTGCCGGTGGCCGGATCGGTAAGATATTGGCCAATGAGCGCATTGGAGGTAGCATCTGTCACGGTGATTTCGGCCGACTGGCCAACGTAGTCTGCGTCTGAAACAAACTTTCCTTTGATGAGTACGAGTTGTAATGCGTTGGTAGAAACGGCTACACGGTATACGTGCATCCGTCCGTGTCCGCTGCTCCTCGCCGAAGCAAAATAGGCCAGTTCATGATTTTTGTCGGTGATGTACAACATGTCGTCATCCGGTGAATTAACCGCAAAATCCAGATTCACAGGAGCGGTAAATGAATCATCGGAACTGCTGTATGTGCTCCGGAAAACATCGTATCCTCCCATGCTGTTGTGCCCTTCTGACGAAAAATAAAATGTTGTTCCGTCGGGATGCAGAAAAGGAAAATTGTCGTGGAATGATGTATTGATGGCCGTCATGGGAACAGGCTTGCTCCATACTCCGTTGGGCAGACGCGATGCGCGATAAATATCCCTTCCGTTCGTGCCGTCCGAACCGTAACTCGAAAAGAATGCAATGCTCGTATTCCCCGGAAAATACATCAGAAATCGTTCACCGGTCTTTTTGTCGTATTTGCTCAACAATTCATCCGGACAAACCAGCACCCTTCCGCCGATATCACTCAAATCATAATTTCTGAAAAATTCATCCGCGCTGGTTTCAACCTTGCTCAGCACCGTGATGTCTTTGATATTGGAGAGCAGCTTCAATCCATTTCTGCATTGTTCTATTTCCCGCTGTACATCGTATTTTTTCTTGCGGTCGCTTTCGGTTCGCTGGTGATAGATGTTGTATTCAATAAGCGCATCGGCAAACTGGTAATTGAGATGATAGGCTTTACCGAGGAAGTAATGAACCTCAACCGGAACATCATTTTTCCCAATGGCAAAGCGAAGATGTTTGAATGATTTTTCTTTGTCGGCATCGGCAAAAACAAGGCAGGCTCCGAAACGATAATTAAATTCGGGACTGGCCGGATGAAGACTGAGCAACTGAGAATACCGCTCCATTGCTTCGGAATACCGGCCTTCATCGAACATCTTTTGCGCCAGTTCCTGCAACTCAGCTTCCGAAGTCGGACCGGACTGAGCCATCGCTTCGCCGCTGAATAAACCACCCACGAAAACACAGTACAACAACCATCGGCCGATTTTTCCGACTATCAGACGATTTGTGTTGCGTCTGCGATATTCTGTTTTGGAAGAATTATTCAAACCTGCTGATAAAATCGTTGCGCATTTTTTTGGTTCCGAGCATATACGTGTAATCCTCTACGCCCTTTCCACCGGGTGATTTTCGCTTGTCGTCTTTTACTTCGATCAGTAAATTGTTGAAATCATTGTCCGAAGAGAACACGCGCATCAAGCCTCGTTTGTAATTGAAATAAAACCAATTTGCATCGTCCAACTCAAAATACATATGCAGTTCATCACCGGTCCGGTTCTTTTGAATTTCGACCTTTCCTTTGAGCTGGCGGAAAACATCATTCTTGTTGATGTGTGCCAGTTGGATGGGACCTTCCGACTGAAATGAATTCTCCAGATCGTTCCACTTCATTTTCAGGTTGGCGATGTAAAAGGTATTCACCAGTTCATCCGGCAATCGCTTGATGGTTCCGTTGACGCTCAATTCGGTGATGATCTTGTCAGATTTCTCGAGTCCCATCACTTGCTTGATCGATTTCTCATAATGGGTTTCTGTAATAACCACAGGTTTGAGATCCGGATAGCTGTTCAATTTTTTCTGCATCAAATCCAGCGCCTCGTCCAAAAAGTGGAAGTTCACAAGTACCGCACCATCAATGGCGAAATTGCCGTCAGCCATTTCGTGTCGTGCTTCTCCAACGGGAATAAATCCGACCTGTCCCAGTTCGTTGCCCAGATTAATGACACCATCACCAATGATCGAACAGGCGTCAACATCCAGTCCGATGAAATTACCCGGCAGCCTTCGCTCCCGCAATTTTTCTACAGATGCAATCTGATATTGACGTGAATTCTTGTCGAATGTCAGGAATCCGCGCGCGGACAATACTTCCTCATCTTCGAGGTTTTCTTTTACTGAGAGGAATGTAGAATAAAGGTGATAGGGCTCGCTGTTGATCATGGTACCGACACCAACAGGACTACCCGAATGATCGACGAGGAATGTGTCGACCGGAATCATGATCTCCTCCGGATTGAT
>CALDPJ010000172.1 GCA_937911795.1 uncultured Flavobacteriales bacterium
ATTATGTAGGTCTTATCGTTTCGAACAACTACAGCTCCTGAAAAAAGTGCAAGGGCAAAAAATGAAGTATGGCCACGGGTAAAATTCCATTTTTCCCAAAACACAAAATGGCTATTGCCAAGTCTCTTCCCTCGGAGAATTGAAGGTGACTCGTAATATTCAGTGTCAATAATATTTTTAAGATCGTTCTCCAGATTTCGCAATCCGTATGGATAACAGTACAATCTACTTTTCGAAAATAAAAAGAACCGGACTATAGACTTTATCGAACTGCGTTTCAAGATGTAAGTTTTTTTACCCTTCTCTATACAGAACCACCAAATAGGACAAATGATTATCCGTTATCGTGGGATTTAATTCCTTGTTAATGGTAGATTGTTCAAAATCCACATAGATATGACAGGAATTGCGCTTTCTGGCCCATTTTTTCATTTTGCGGATTTCCTTCTCCGACAAATCACCGAGGCTACTCACCTTGCGATCGAGCAACAGTGTACTGAAAGAAACCACCACCGTATTTTTATCCCATTCCGGGCTTAACACCTGAATTTCAACTTCCGAAACTTTACATTTTTCCGTTATGAGTGCCTGTGATTTCACTCCAACGGCTGAAAAGATAATCGCTAACAAAAAAATTATTTTTTTCATGGCAGGTGGTTTCTAGGTTGTTTATCGTCACACAAAGTAATAATTTATACCGACCTGCCTCATCGCACTTTATCCGAATCTCTAACATTTGAAGTTATACGCCATGCGCTAATTCACCCTTGCATTTCACCATGTTTGCAAATGACGCGGTAACAGCCCTTGCGTCGCATTCTCTACAACTTCGGCAATTCGTTTTGCCCTGGTTTCGGGTCGCCGCGCCAGCACCACCCAATGTAATATTCCCTTTTTAGCCGATTTGCTGAGGCCTTCATAAAACCCGCGCGAGCCGGGGTGGTTGTTGAATGCCGCTTCGAGATCTTCCGGAACAACCAGCGCTTCTACTTCATCAAGCAAAGACCACGAACCGTTCTGTTTGGCCGTTTCAATGCTTTCAAAACCTGCGGGTGTCACCAATCCTTTTTCGATGAGCACCTCCACCTTGTCCTTGTTGATTTTCGACCAGGTACTAACTGGTTTTCGCTTGCTGAAATACTGGTGAGAAGTTTCTTCGTCGATCTTTATTTTCTTGCTGTCGATCCAACCAAAGCACAGCGCTACATCAACGGCTTCGCTCCAAGTCAGCGATTTTTTTAGTGAACTTTTTCTATAAAAGACTACCCAGACCGCTTGTTCAGAAAGGTGATTTTTCTCCAGCCAGTTGCGCCATTCGGAAACTGTTGTGGGATAAAAAACCGGTGGCTCTTTTTTGGTCATACTATCAATTATACCAGTACTTTCTCCTTTTCCCGCGGTGACACGGGCACCTCTTCTCCCTCATCGTCGTCATCGTCATCGGGTTTGTATTTCAATGAAAAGCATTCACCAGGAAAGTTATCGTCTGTAACCAACCAAATTGGTTCGCCGAAATTAAAATCCATTCTACTTCCAAGCCCATAAACGGTTGCTTTGGAGCTGTATTTATCCAGCTTTTCATTCAGCTCCATGTCGATTTCACCGTCGATGCTTTCCATTCCGAATTCCAAAAAATCATCTCGAAAGGTAGATTTCAACAGCGTGAAAGTGGCGCTACCGGCACACATTATATTGGCGTACAACGGCTTCATTTCCCGATGAAATTCTTTCTCGCAATCAAAAATAAAATCCAGGAAATTATAATCAGCCCGGGATTTGTGAAATCCTGACTCACCATAGTCTGATCTTTTATAGTAGAAGAGTTTTTCCATTGCTGAAAATTGAATTTAAAATCGTGAAATTTTACGATGTGACTGTATTCACAAAACACCGCAACCGACCCATCAACGCTCTTTCCGTGAGAACCCTCGAATGAAGTACAAAATATCAATATGCCGACTCAATACTCCCCGATCCCCGCACAGAAAATGTGGAATCGGTCGGAAATCCGGTGTAGCGAATATCCCCGCTGCCGTTGATGCTGGCCTCCAGAAATTTTTCGGCATTGACGTAGGCATCGCCGCTTCCGTTGATCGAAACGCTGGTTGATTCGCAGTTCATGTTCGGAGCAGTAACATCTCCGGATCCCTGAATGGTAACTTCCATGCGTCGGGCATTTCCCGCCAGGTCCACATCGCCCGATCCATTTACAAGTACGCTAAGCCGACGGTAATTCACTTCTGCGCTCAGATCTCCCGAACCGTTGATTTTCACATCCAGACTACTACCTCTCAGGTCAGTCAGCGTATGTATATCACCCGATCCCTGAATTGTTAATCCTTCTACCACATTGGTATTAACATATACCTCAACGGCTTCATCGCTGTCATAACACTGTTGCGAATCGATGATCAATGCATCATTCTCCACCCGGATATCCATCACATCAATGATGTTTTGCTGGGCCTTTACGGTAACTGTCCACGGGAAATAATTTTGACTTAGATAAACATTGGCCGGACCTTTTAACACCACCACATTGAAAGAGTCAACTTTGGTTGTTTCCTGTGTGACCTCCCCCTCGCCGTCGAGGCAGGTTTCGCAGGCAGAAAAAAGCAGAATAGCGAAAAAGCAACTAATCAGGACTGATGCGGTGGATATCGTTGTTGTTCTGTTCGATTTCATCTTTTATGTATCTTATTTTGAGGGATAACATTGCAAACTCGCGGTGACCGGCATCCTTCAGCCGAGCGGCGTTGTAGACCATCAGCCGTGTCGCTTCCAGCTCGGTCCGCATCTGCTCGCTTTCCGTGCGGACGGTCTGCAGCTCACCCTCGAGCTCGCCGACGCGCGCGAAATCGCCGTTCGCCTTGGCTTCGTCGCGCTCGGCGCGCGCCCGCTCCAGCTCCACCGCGAGCTGGCGCAGCGCC
>CALDPJ010000173.1 GCA_937911795.1 uncultured Flavobacteriales bacterium
AAGGTTTGTCTAAAGTTTGTTTATGTGAAACAATTTAACGCAGGGAACTTCAAAAGTTCGTATGAAAAATATTGACAGGAAAAGCCTGGAAAAGGCTTATCGTTTGTTTGATACAGGCGATATAGAAAAATTTGAAATTGGCACTACAAAAGGATTGCAGCAGATACATAAATATCTGTTTGACGGATTGTACGATTTTGCAGGACAATTACGAACAAAAAATATTTCGAAAGGTGGTTTTCGATTTGCCACCGCATTGTACCTGAAAGATATTCTGGTGAAAATAGAACAAATGCCCGATGGAACTTTCAATGAAATTATTGCCAAATATGTAGAAATGAATATAGCCCATCCGTTTATGGAAGGCAACGGCCGGGCGATGCGTATTTGGCTGGATAGTATGTTTAAGTCACAACTGCAAAAAGTAGTCAATTGGCAATTTGTGGATAAGCATCAATATCTGCAGGCAATGGAAAGGAGTCCCATAAATGACCTGGAACTAAGAACCTTAATTTCCGCTCATTTGACAGATAAGACAAACGATAGGGAAATCATTTTCAAAGGCATTGAACAATCCTACTATTATGAAGGCTACGAAAAAGGTGATGAATAATTGAGTTTCCAAATTTCGTTAAGGCTGTTTCCGGACGAAGCTTTTAAAACTTAACTGTACACTACCGAATTACCGTCACATGTCCCCGCATCTCGAAATGTACGCCGGTGTGTTCTTTTGCTACAATGTCCCAAACATAAACTTCTGATTCTACGTAGTGATCGCCTACACCGCCGTCCCAACCTACATCAATATCAAAGGATTCGAAAATCAGCTCTCCCCAGCGGTCGAAAATCTGCAGGTGAAAGTCTTCGATTTCGGCACCTACGGCTTTAAATAAATCGTTGATGCCGTCGCCGTTGGGCGTAAAGGCGTTGGGTACATACAATGCTCCGGTGACTTCAATCAGCAGGCTATCGGTAGCTGTGCAGCCGTTTTCGTCCGTAGCCGTTACGTATACCACATCGGAATCTGTTCCTTGCACGCTGGTTATGGGGCATGTGGTACAGCTTAGTGGAAGATCCGATTCCCAGCTCAGCGTGCCATTCGATGAGGCGCCTATGTCTACAAAGGTGAAATAATCTACCACTTCATTCCCGGTGGTAAAAACAAACGGCGGGTCATGGACGTGTACCACGACCGAAGTCATATCCGCGCAGCCGTACTGATCGGTGACGGTCACAGTGTAGGTAGTGGTATACATCGGACTCACCGTCGGATTTGCAGTATTTTCATTAATCATGTGCGTTTGCGGCTGCCAGTTGTAATAGGCTCCACCGGAGGCATGCAGCACAATGGGTTGACCTGGACAAGCGGTGTCCGGCTGCTGGACGAAGGGGTTAACCTCACCGACATTTACCAGCACCGAGTCGATGGTTGTGCCGCACTGGTTCGATACGTGCACAATATACCACGTGTTTTGCCCAGGGCTCGCCAGCGGATTGTGAATATCATAATGATTCAGACCCGGGGTGGGTTCCCATTGATATTCATCTCCTCCTGATGCCCAGATCCCAACGCTGCCGCCTTCGCAAATGGCCGCCACTTCGGCGGTCTGTACCACGGGAGGTCCGGGTAGAATTGAAACCTGCACCGATTCGTGGTACAAACATCCATTCGGGGAAGTGATCTCCACGTGATAAACCGTTGTTTCATCGGGTGATGCCTGTGGATTGGCGCTGGTCGCATTATTGAGTGTTTCATCAGGTGTCCAGCTATAGGTGCCACCGCCAGAAGCACTTATTCCAACCGATTCACCCGGACAAACCTGCTGATCTTCTCCCGCGCCATATTCTTCATCAAAAACCATTACCGTCACGGTATCCGTCAGAGATCCGCAGGCCGCGTCTAATGTCACATAAAAGGTGGTCGTTTCATCGCACCAAACGGTGGGGTTGGGGCTTGTGGGATCATCCACTTGATCGGCCGGACTCCACAAATAGGTAGTTCCTCCGTCAACAAACAGTTCAGTTGAATCACCGGCGCATATGGAGGTGGCAGTGCTGATGTTGATTTCCGGAAGCGGTAATACCGTTATTTCTATGCTTGTGGAATCGGGCATAATGCATTCGTCGTCGTGACTTGCAACCATCGTAATGGTGTAATCTCCGGGTTCATCAAATTCAAAACCTGGATTCGTGGCGGTTGAGGTACCCTGTCCTCCAAAATCCCAAAAGAACTGATTTGCGGTAGTAGTGTTGTTGATGAAATTTACCGTAGAGCCAACGCAGACTTCGTCTGGCCCATCAATTTCTATCTGTGCGTGGATGTTGGCCAGATCGAACTTAAAAACACCGAGGTTGCATTGACCGAATGCCATAGCTGAGGGATTGGTTTCGGACCAGACGCCTGGTTGGGTAGGAAAGTCATCATTCCCTCCGCAGCCGGCACAAACAGCTTGATACACAGTTCCTCGTTTATCAAACCGACTGGTGCCACCGTCAACGTGTTCGTTGCTCGATCCGCCACCGAAATAAGTGGCGTATACAAGGTTTTCTGCTTCTGGCGAAAGAACCATCAGGTAGAAATCATCACCGTCGGTGGTGGATTGAAAAGCATCGGCAGTCACCGGAAGATCAAATGTTGTACTTGTCCACACATCCGCAGCGCTCGCATTGGTCTGGCCTCCCCATCCTGAGATGTAAATTTGGTCGCAGTTCGACACCAGAAATGCGGAAATAGAAATATTCGGGCCACCGTTTCCATTGCCCACCACGGTTGACAGAAGAGAAGAATTGAGCCCCGGGTTTAATTTCTGAAGAAATTGACCGCTGTTCGGGTTGGAGTACACTCCGGGACTAACCGGGTAGTCTCCTTCGGTTTGCCCTACCACATACACATTGCCATCGGTGTCGAGCTGCACGAAAAATGCTTCGTCAAATTCTGGTGTCCCGAGGTAGGTGAGGCCCAGCAGATTCTGGCCGGTAGCAGAAATAGCGGCCACAAAACCATCGGTGTTTCCCTGAAAATCCGGATTGAATGCACTGTTCGACGTATTCAAATTGGAACTGCGCGTAGCACCAGCTACATATACAGCACCTGCGTCATTCAGTTGAACTGAAAAACCGGCATCACCGCCAGAACCTCCGAGGTAAGATGCCCATAGTATTGTGCTGAGATTGGGGTTCAGTTTAAATACACAACCATCGGTGCTTCCTCCACCATAGCCGGTTTGAAAAGCTCCGGGTGAGGTAGGGAAATCCAGAGAGCTGGTGACACTCGCAACAAAAACATTGCTGTTTTCGTCGACGATAATTTCTCCGCGGAAAGCATCTCCGTAATTGTATTCAATCGCCGGATCCGAATTGATGCCGTCGTTTCCGCTTCCGCCGATAAACGTTGAAGCAGCCAAAGTGCTGCCGGCAGCGTTGAATTTAGTTACGAAAATGTCGGTCCCGGAGGAATGAGAAAAACCGTAACCAATATCAAATGTAAGGCTGTTGCCGGCCTGGAAATTCGGTTGCACAACCCCCGCAGTTGTTGGAAAATTAGAAGAACCTGTACTCCCCAACACGAAAAGTTCGTTGTTGTCATTCACCACCAGGCTGTGGGGCGATTCGTTGCCCGAGCCACCAATAAATGTGGAATAAATAAGCTGGGTGCCGTCGGGACTGAATTTGGTGATGCCGATATCAATCGTTCCGCCGTTGTGGCCGGCGTCAAAAACTCCGGCGGTGGTGGGATAGCCGGCTCCGAATGCAATGGCACCTGCATAAAGATGACCGTCATCGTCATAGGTAGCGGTATAGCCTAAACTCGATTGCGTACTTCCGACATAAGAAGAAAAACTGATTTCAGGATCGATGACCAGTTCGAGAGATTCATCGTATCCCGAAGGAAGTAAAAAGCGCAAAGTCTGGCCATCCAGCTCGTAATGACACGCAACTTTTATCAGTCGTCCGTGGCGCATCTGGTAAGCAAATGGCGGTTGCTCCACGTAGTGGCGCACAGGCGTATAAACATGTAGCTGACCATCGCGCAACACGAGTGAATCTGCACCTTCGTATTCCAGCTCAACCTGTGCAGCGTCGGCTCCCGGCTGAACAATGAGATCGTATTTCAGTTCTTCGTTGTGCCGGTACACGCGAAGATCAATGCCCTCATAGAGTTCCTTCCTTTTTACCCAACCGTAGCTTTTAACATTTCCGGCCCAGCGGGAGGAATCATTCCCCAGGAAAAAATTGTAATAATGTACCGAAGGTTCGGAATGTTCAAACTCAGAAGGAGCATTGGCACCTGCAAAACGCGTTTTTACCACGTGAATGCCGATGTCGGAAAACTGAAGTTCGCGGTTACCAGTATGCATCTGAGCCAGGGCATCCGCATCATAGAGCTGAAAAGTAAATCCATCCGTGTCCATGTAGAATCGTCCTGCCGGGATTTCTGCACGAAACTGCACCGCGTCGTTCCACTGGCCTTTATTTTCGGTCAGAAACAATTCTTCTGTTCCTCCGGTAAGATTCGAAGAAACGAACAACAGAAAACATGCTATGGAGGAAATTTTCAGCAGCAACGTTAAAAAATACTAAGATACGGAATGGTGACGAAGCGCGCATTCCTTAGTTGTCGGTGAAATTAGAGAATATTCTGAATTCAACTGGTTTAGCGCTCTGTGGAGATCGTTTCAAAAAGCGCTAAATTTGCAATCTAAATGGCTGTCACCCCCCAATGAGCGATCCCATCAAGCACGAGTGCGGCATTGCACTTTTAAGATTAAAAAAGCCGCTTGAATTTTATTTCGAGAAATACGGCACCCCGTTTTACGGAATCAACAAAATGTACCTGCTGCTCGAAAAGCAGCACAACCGCGGACAAGACGGTGCGGGCGTAGCCAATATCAAACTCGACGTTGCGCCGGGAGAACGGTACATCAGCCGCAAAAGATCCAATGCCGACGCTCCGATAAAAGATGTTTTTGAAGGAATCAATGCGCGCTTTCAGGAAGTGGAAGACCGCGAACCGGAACGCCTGAAAGATGTACAATGGCTGAAAAAAAATGTTCCCTTCACCGGTGAGCTTTTTCTTGGTCATGTTCGCTACGGAACTTTCGGTAACGATAGTATTGAAAGCGTACATCCTTTTTTACGCACCAACAACTGGATGACGAAGAACCTGGTGGTGGCCGGAAATTTCAACCTTACGAATGTGGATGAGCTGTTTAATCTGCTTGTTGAAATCGGGCAGCATCCGAAAGAGCGCTCCGACACCGTCACCGTCATCGAGAAAATCGGCCATTTTCTCGATGAAGAGAACGAAAGGCTTTATCAACAGTACAAAAAAATGGGTTATCCGCGCCAGCAGATCAGCGGATTGATTGCTGAACACCTCGATGTACAGCAGATACTTAAAAACGCTGCAGAAGACTGGGACGGAGGTTATGCCATGGCGGGATTATTTGGCCATGGTGATGCATTTGTGCTGCGCGATCCCTCGGGAATTCGTCCGGCGTTTTATTACGAAGACGATGAAATTTCGGTGGTTACTTCCGAACGTCCGGTGATTCAAACTGCCTTTAATGTTCCCGTTGATGCAGTGCATGAATTGCCTCCCGGACAGGCGCTGGTCATTAAACGCAACGGAAAAATGTCGTTGCATACCGTTCGGGAACCACTCGAAAAGAAATCGTGCTCGTTCGAACGAATTTACTTTTCGCGCGGTAGTGACAAGGATATTTACCGCGAACGACTCGAACTGGGTCGTTTGGTTTGTGAGCGGGTTTTGAACGCGGTGGATTACGATCTCAGAAACACCGTGCTTTCGTTCATTCCCAATACCGCTGAAACGGCGTTTTACGGAATGATCAAAGGCTGTGAAGATTATCTCAACAAGGTAAAGGCTGAGAAGATTGCGAAAATCGACGTTACCGATACCGAAAAGCTTGAGGACATCTTATCGATCCGACCCAGAGTAGAAAAGATCGCGATCAAGGATGCAAAGCTGCGCACGTTCATTACTTCGGACGCTGCTCGTGAAGATATGGTGGCGCACGTGTACGATATCACTTACGGAACCATTCGTCCGGGTGTGGACAATCTGGTTGTGATTGATGATTCGATTGTGCGCGGAACCACGTTGCGTCAGAGTATCATCCGGATTCTATCACGGCTCGAGCCGAAGAAAATTGTCATTGTGAGTTCTGCACCTCAAATCCGTTACCCCGATTGTTACGGTATTGACATGGCGCGATTGGGTGACTTTGTAGCGTTTCAGGCTGCCATTGCGTTGTTGAAGGAGACGGGAAAATCATCGGTGATTGATGATGTTTACCGAAAATGTCAGGACCAGCAAAACCTTCCGAAAGAGCAGATTCGCAACTACGTAAAAGAAATTTATGCGCCGTTTACCGATGAAGAAATTTCTGATAAAATTTCTGAAATGCTGCACCCTGAAACCGTGAAAGCCGATTTAAAAGTGATGTTTCAAACGGTAGAAAACCTGCATGTTTCTTGTCCTGATAATTTAGGCGACTGGTATTTTACAGGAAATTACCCTACAGCAGGCGGAAACCGCGTAGTGAACCGCGCCTTCATGAATTTTGTAGAAGGCAAAGACGCAAGAGCTTATTAAGATTGTAAAAAATCCTTGTAAAACCGCACTGGATTCGGTTTCGCATCATATTTAATTTTGTTGTGAGATGTTGCACTTCGACACTTCGATACTTCGATACTTCGATAAACTCAGTA
>CALDPJ010000174.1 GCA_937911795.1 uncultured Flavobacteriales bacterium
CGATGAGTTCGTCGGTTGCGCAGGTGTTGGACGTAATGACCGGCAAACCCGTGCACAGCGCTTCCTGGGCAATGAGACCAAAAGTTTCGTGGCGACTCGGAAACAACAGGAAATCCCCGCCAATCATGAGCATATTCAGGCTTTCTTTGCTGAGCGTACCGGTGATGCGCACCTTTTTTTCCAGCCCGTGCAGCGCTACATAATCTTCAATCTTTTTGAGCTCCTCCCCGACACCTGCGATGATCAGCCGCCAGCCCGGAAGTTCAGGACTGGCTTTGTGAAAAGCTTTCAATGTGCGCAATCCACCTTTGAACTCGTCGAGTCGACTCACGAAGAGCATGTGTTTGCGGAGTTCGCTGCGGTCGGCCAGTCCAAAGAGTTCATCGTTGACGGGATTTCCGGAAACTTCGATACGTTTTGGTTTCATTCCGGCGGCGAGAATATCGCGCTTTAAATGCTCGCTGACGGCCAGCGTGAGATCGGCTTTGGCCAGTGACCGCGCGGCCATTCGACGGTAAAACGGGTGCTTGCTGATGACGCGGAACGGCCCCGTATGCACCGACACAATCACCGGAATTTTAAAATATTGCCCCAGCTGAACCGCGAGATTTCCGTGCAGCAAAGGGCCGTGGGCGTGAATGAGATCAAACGGGCCGAGGGCTTTGGCGGCTTGCAGGGCCTGAGAAAACCAGCGCACGTAATGCACTTTTTTCAGCCAGCCGCCGTTGCCGTTCATCAGGTGAAAGCGGTGGATTTGGAAACCATCGGGATGATGGGTGGATTGCATTCCCGGAGCGCCGGTAAGACGCGGATAAAAGACCTCAACCGTACAAAAATGCTGCACCGACCGGATATAATCGAGCGTGTAAACACCGGCAATATCGGTATCGTGCGCCGGAAACATTTCCGGAATCACGAGCAGTCGTATTTTCTTTTCGGTGCTCATCTGTTCTTTTCGAAACAGTACATCACGTCGCTGCCGGTTTCCTGATTGCGCGGTTCGGCGGCAGTTCCAAAACGTTTCCGGGTCATTTCATATTTTTTCTCGTTGGAAAAAAGGTGCGAGAAACCCAGCCAGCTCTGGTGGTACCGATACGAATTTACTACTTCAAAACCTTCGTGACGCAATGCTTTAATAACATCCTTTTCTCTGAGCCAGTTGAGTTTGTATTTCGATTTTCCGGTGAGCCTCTTCAATCCGTGATACATCCGGATCAGCCAGGTATAACCGGCAGAAGCGTTGGTATTCTGAACGATAATTTTCCCGCCGGGTTTAACGAGACGGCCGATCTGCATCAGGAATTTCATCGGAAAGTCGATGTGCGCCAGGATGCCCACGGCGATGATCAGGTCGAACTGCTGCTCTTCGAATCCGTAATTGTAAAAATTGGCGTTGACGATTTTAACGCGATCGGCGTATTGTTCAGGAACTTTTTCAGCCGCATGTGCAATCATATTGCTCGAAAAATCCATCATCATCAGGTGGTTGAATTGATCGAGAAAAGGCAACGATAAATCACCTGTTCCGCAGGGCATATCCAGCACATCTTCAAATTTTTCATCCCCTATGAAAGTCGCAATGGTTTCGCGCCGCAAGCTGAGATTGTAATCGTATTTCAGATATACTTCCGGTTGTTCGAAAAACTCCCGGACCGTTTGCTCTTTGAGCGGCTTCATTTTCATCTCTTCCTTTCCTTTTTCAGCGGATTCCCTGCATAAATACACATTTCTTCCAAGACATCGCCCCTTGTCACCACACTGTTTGCTCCAATAAATGTACCGCGCGGTATCCGAACGCCTTTCAGCACAATGCACCCGGCGCCCACTCCGGAATCTTCTTCGAGCACCACCGGCATTCCTGTAGATTCCTGTTTGCGGTAATATTCACCGGCTTTCATTCCGTGAAAACCATCGCGGATGCTGACGCGCTCTGCGATTCCGCTCCATTTTTTGAGGTGGATCAACTCCATGGAGCTGAGCGTGCAATAGTCACCAATCAGCGCATGATCGTCGAGTTGCAATCGTCCCGAAGGAGTGATTTCGAGCACCACTCCTACCCCGAGCGTTACGTTGTCGGCAATGTGGAAATTGGATTTTGGCACCGCCCGGAAAATTGGAAATCCGACGCATTTAAAATTCCGGCCCACCTTGCATCCGTGCAAAAGCAGGTAGATTTTTACGCACCATCCGCGCAAACGGTAAAGGCCGCTACGCACCAAAGTCTCCATGGTTGGGGGTCCAGTTTTTTGCCATTCTTCTTTCGAGTATTCCGGTGGTTCCGGTGATTTTCGCCAAATTAGAAATTAAACGGCGGACACGAATTTTCTTCCGGCATTTCTGCACGAGGTTTCTCATTTCGTGCGCATAACCGGTTTGATGTCGCTCCAGAATCGCCAAACCTTCTACGTATGACGCGCAGTTCAGCGTGGAAACTCCGCCCACGCGGAAAATGGCGAGGGTTTGATTTAAATAATAAAACCGCGCGCCGGAGAGATAGGCTCTCAGCAGCCATTCGTAATCGGCGCTGAAACGATATTGTTCGTCGTACAGTCCAAGTTGATCGAATAGGGTTTTCCGGATGAATGTGGCAGGGTGAAAAATCCCCATGGTCTGTGGCATTTTTTCCAGATCGGGAAATTCTTTCCGATGATGCCATTTGCCGCGCAGCAACCGCTCTTTGCGGAGATTCCCGTAGACGATGTCGGTATCCGTTTGAAAAGCCTTCTTCACCGAGGAAATGGTATCCGGGAAATAACTATCATCGGCATTCAGAAAAGAAATCACTTCGCCGCGGGCCATGGATATCCCTTTGTTCATGGCGTTGTAAATTCCGGTATCGGCTTCACTGATCCACCGCAAATTCGGATCGTTCTGTTGCTGAAGAAAAGCAACCGTTCCGTCTTTGGAACCACCGTCGACGATAATGTGTTCGAAATCCTTTTCATCTTGATTTGCGAGACTTGCTAAGGTTTGCGGAAGCGTATCCATCGCATTGAAGGAAACGGTAATCACGGAGAGAAAAGGCACTTTTTCAGTCATGACCGTACCCTCCGTTTCTGGATTTCATCTTCGAGTTGCTGCACCAACACCGGCCACATAAAATGTTCAGTGGCAAAGGAGTGTGCTTCACCGCGCAACGCTTCTGTTTTTTCGGGATGGTCGATGATTTCCTGCAAAGCTGTCCGCAGCGCTTCATCGTCGTTGAAGGGCAATTTTTTACCAAATCTTCCGGAGTCTGTGATGTCATCAAAACTGCTCATTCCTTCTGTTCCGACGAGATAATTCCCGAAATATAAACCTTCGACAAGGACGAGTCCGAATGATTCGTCTACCGATGTCAGACACGTAATCATGGATCTTCGAAACCAGCTATACACTTGCCGGCGATCGGTTATTTCACCGGTGAAAATAACGTTCTCGCGATGCTCAGGGAATTCATGGAAAAATGCTTCTACTTTGGGTTTGAAGCGTTGCACGACCGGGCCGGCGAACACTATTTTCCATTTTTTGAGATCCAGGTGCGGAATGATGCGCAGCAGGATTTCATGGTTTTTAACCGATTCTCCGATGCGCGCCATCACCAGAATTATTTTCTCCTTCTCACCCGGGGGATCGAATCGCTCCCCCACATAATCACAGTTGATTCCATTGGGCAGGTAAATGATTTTAGAATCACATTCCGGGTAGCGCAACTTCATCAGTTCGAGTCCTGATCGGTTTTCGACAGAGAACAAATCGGTATTTCGGATAAATTTCTTTTCCCATCTCCGCAATATCCAGTTTTTAAAAAGGTTGAGCGAGTGTTTCTTTTTCCCTTCCAGCAGAAACTTATTGGATAAATCGAGTTTCACGTACAGGAATCCATTTGGATTGAGTTTTTTGTAGAGATTTCCGTAGTAAAAAGTATCGCGATCGAGGTGATAAAGGTTCAGGACGTCGATATTGGCAGCGTTTTCCTGGAGATATTCGATCGCGGCATTTTCCAGAAACAGCCGTTTTCCTTTGGATTCGAGGAATTCTATTTTCAATCCTTTCGCTTCGCTGTTCAGATAAGGATACTCCTCATCATTTCGGTAACAAACCAATTCGCTGTGGTATCCGTGCAGACGATTCATAAAACACGGGACCTGACCTACATCTTTGATCAGGTGTATATTTCGGGCAATCGGAAATAAGGTAACGAAACGAGGGTTCATCAATACTCCACAATGAATTCCTGATGTCCGACCAGACCGAGCAACTTCCTTTCGACATTGCGCAGTTTCATTTTTACCGGATGGCGGCCCATGCTGTTGCCGTGTGATCCGGATACGCCTTCGTATTCGGGAGTCTGGCGGAAGAGCTGCACCCATTTTTTGTGCTGCAGCGCGGCCAGCTGACGATATACCACGTGCTCGATGTACAATCCGTCCGGATCATTTGCGAGCAGGTAGAGGTTGCGCAGGTAGATCTGGTAAAAATCAATTGTGCAATGAAAAAAGCCGGTAATGGCGACTTTGTTTCTCCGGTGACGATCGATTCGGATATCGCGAACGCCTTCAGCAATCAGTCTGTCGGCATTTCGCACGATATATCTTCCGGTGATTTTGACGAAACTCCGGTAGCGGTTGCCGAGCTGATTCACCGCAAAGTCGAGCATTTCGAATTCCTGAAATCCTTTTCCTTTTTCGGGTTGTGACGACGGGGGGGCTGCAATGAATTCGAGGTGGTGGGTTCGGCGCAATTCATCAAAAACCGGGGATTGTGTGAAATCGAAACCGCTGTTCTCCACCACGAAAATATCGTACGGCATTTTCGCATAAAACGCGATGGCCTGCTCGTACTCTTTCAGGCGTTTCTCCGGATCGGTTTGGGTGACAACTGGTCCGGAGGGATGAATGGTAGCGGTTATGAGGAGACAGGTTGCGTTCACCTTTCAAAAATGCTCATTTCAGACGGTAATGGGGCAAAGATTCGGTTTTAATTTTCAACAAACTGCGCAAAATAAAAAATGCTACCAGTATTGGTAGCAGTCTATATTGCAATTGGATATTCTTTAATTAATACCTCCAGCGGAATTTTCAATTTCCTATTCAGATTTCTAATCATAGATATACTTAAAGCTCTCTTTTTATTCAAAATAAGGGAAGCTTTAGATTTCCCCCCAACAATTTCACCAAGCTGCGTTTGGCTCATTCCGTATTCATTCATTAGATATTTAATCGCTTCAATTGGATCAGGTGCCTCAATAGGAAAGTGTTCTTCTTCAAACTTTTCAATAAGAATACTGAGTAATTCAGCTCTATCAAAATCTTCAGATCCCAATGGGGCATCCATTAATTGATACAACTCATCCAGAGCTACCTTATACTCCTCTCGGCTTCTAATTGGTTTTATTTGCTTTTTCTCATTCATCTACTCTCTCATTTAAGGACTTAGTATCTATGGACTGTTTCAGGATCAATTTTATCGTATTCTATATGGGTACCTATGAAACACACAAAAACTATCCGTAATCTATATTCTACTTTGACAACCAGACGATAATCATTTTTATTGATGTTAAAAATGACGCGCCCATTTCCAATTAGTCGAGTGTGTCGAAAAGTCTGTTTTATATCACTGGGAGACTCCCAATTACTACTCTTCACTTGATTCACCCATACTTTAATACCCGTTTCTGCATCTGGGTGTTTTTCATAAAATTCCTTCAGGTTTCCTGTTGCTATAATTCGCATTGGCGCCAGTGTTTTGAACGAGGAAAATTTCTCTTTCCGATTTTTTCATGTCTCTCTTAAATTAGATTTGAATTAGATACAAATATAAGCTAATGTTTCCATTCTGGAAACATTTTCCTCTTTTATCCCACTCCCTCATGCGCATTTGTGACGCATCTCACCATACTCCTTGATATTAACACAGAATCGTTGTGTTCAAAAAACACCTGCCACGAATGCCCCAAGTAACGAAGCACTTTTAATCAGATCGTCCTAATCTTTGGGCCTTTGGGGCTTTGGGGCAAAAGAATTCAATCACCGCCGTGCTTTAACGGCGACATTGAAGGAGAGGGAACTAACTACAACGACAACCACGGAAATTTTGAAAAGTCCGGGTCGCGTTTTTCGAGAAATGCCTTGCGGCCCTCCTCGGCCTCTTCGGTCATGTACGCCAACCTTGTTGCTTCTCCGGCAAACACCTGCTGACCGGCAATTCCTTCGTCGGTGAGGTTAAAGGCAAATTTGATCATGCGAATCGCCGTGGGACTTTTGGCAAGAATTTCCTGCGCCCATTCCCAGGCAGTAGATTCCAGCTCTTCATGAGGCACTACGGCATTGACCATTCCCATATCGAAAGCCTCCTGTGCAGAATAATTTCTGCCGAGGAAAAATATTTCGCGGGCTCGTTTTTGCCCGACCTGCTTGGCCAGATATGCCGAACCGTAACCACCATCAAAACTGGCAACATTGGCATCGGTTTGTTTAAAAATTGCATGTTCTTTACTGGCGATGGTCATGTCACACACCACGTGCAGGCTGTGTCCGCCGCCTACCGCCCAACCCGGAACAACGCAAATCACCACCTTGCTCATCACGCGGATCAGGCGTTGAATGTCGAGCACATTGAGGCGCTGAACACCGTCCTCGCCTTCATAACCACGCGCACCGCGCACCTTTTGGTCTCCGCCAGAACAAAAAGCGTATTTCCCGTCTCTGGCCGGACCTTCACCGGTGAGCAACACCACACCGATCTTCACATCTTCCCGCGCATCTTTGAGTGCTTCTTCGAGTTCAAAAAGTGTTTTCGGACGGAATGCGTTTCGGACTTCAGGTCGGTTAAAAGCGATTCGTGCAACACCGCCGCTCTTTTTATAGGTAATATCTTCGTATTCTTTAACGGTGGTCCAGGTAGGAGTCATAGTGATTTTTGGTTTCGCGATTGACTGACAAAATTAAGCTTTCACAGCAGTTTTCTTTACGAACAATGAAGATGGAGCTTATGGAATTAATCCCACTCCCCCTCTTCCAGCTCAAACAACTCCTCTACCGAAGCCTCCAGCACCTTCGCCATTTTAAGTGCCAGCAGCGTCGAAGGATTGAAATTTCCTTTCTCGATGTTATTCACCGCCTGCCTGCTCACCCCAACAAGATCGGCCAGTTGGGCTTGCGTGAGATTTTTCTTTGCCCGCGCTACTTTCAGATGGTTCTTCATCACCTCACGATTTCATTTTCATCCAGTAATTCAGTCGAAAAAGCACGATGTAGAACACCAGCGGCATAAACAGATGGTAGATCATCACCGACCAAAACGCATCGTCGTAAAACACCCACACACTTACCAGAACAATAGTGAAGTAAATAATCACCGACCACAGCAGGCTGTGCAGGCGAATGTGATTCACAAATTCATCTTCAGCACGCTCGCGCGAAAATGCCACAGCCATTAAGCCGATCAGAATAAGAGTCAATGCCACCTCATCAATCAGGTTCTGGGTGTTCATGTACGGCAGCTCAGCGTGGGTTTTTACCGCGAGCCACTCGGGTGAGAGCCCGAAATAAAGAGAAGCAATTCCGGCAATTACTCCAATCACTACAAAAGCTAAACCCAACAGCTTATGATAAAATGGAAGTAAGGGAAATGGTGTCATAGTTTTCTTGTTAATACGTTTTCAAAATAGAGGGTGACGTAGAAGCCACCCTCCAAATATGGAAATTTAACAATCGTCATCTGCAAAATAAGTTCCATCCCGCTTAAAAATTTTCAAACTATCACCAGGATTATTATCCAACCATTGTGCTACACAACGGGCAAATGAAACACCTGAACCTTCACAAACGATTGCCCGCGAACTTGAAGAAATTTTTCTGGCAATGATTTTTGTCTCAATTTCCCCATCCTTTTCTTGGACATACAGATGATTTTGGTCATCCATTAATGTGAGATAATACAGAAGTTCCTGCTCAAACTTAGCTTCCTTCTGTGTACTTAGCTCATGTTGTGGTTCAGGTAAATTCTTTTTACAAGAAAGACCAATAAAACCAAACATTAATAATAGTGCTGCAAAGAATAAAATTGACTTTTTCATCTTCTATTAGATTAAGTTAGTAAAAGTGGTATACCAATTCAAAAGTAAATAAAACAACTCTTTTTGTCAAGTTTAATTTACTTTTTTGAATCTGTAATTATATTGCGTCCACTCGTTGTCCTGAAACAGGTTGACACTTACCGGATTATCATAAGAATTTCATGGGGTCGACCCACTCCAATCCCGACATTTAACACTGTGGTCGCGTCAAGTCAGCGCTTGTCGACCCACCCCGGTGGAGGGGAGTCAGTGTGCGCGGAAGAGTCAAAACTCCAACGCTGAGCGCTGAAATACAAATCCTTCCCCGACAAGCCGGGTACTTTGAATTATTTTCCCATCGGCACCCCCGGAGAGAAATGTCGGAGGCTCTACTCCAATTTCGAGTGCGGCGCGGTGGTAGAAATCTTTTTTGGGTGGGCGGGCGGGGGCACATGCGTTCAATACCGCGTCGCGAACGGGGTTTTCAATGAGGTGCCGGATCACTCCAACAGCATCCGTCAGATGAATAAAATTCACAGGGGAATCTCCATCAGGTACATTTTCCTTTCCCGCAAAAAACCGACCCGGATGCCTGCCCGGGCCGTACAATCCGCCCAACCGCACTACCGCATATTCCCCGTTCCAATTCGTTTGCAGCAATTGTTCGGCGGTAACCAATGCCCGGGCTACAGCTGTTTCAGGTTGCACCGGTGAATCATCCTGCAACATTCCCATCGCGGAGCCATAAACCGAAATACTGCTCACGAAAATGATATGCTCCGTTTCACTCTGTTCCGCCATTTTCAATAATTCGTTGATTTTAGCCGGATAGGTATTCTCAACATTTCCATCTTTTCGCCCCGGTGGAATGTTGATCACCAGCGTTTTTGCACGCATCCATTTTTTCCACGAATTATCCTGTGCTTCGAGATTCAGGTTCAACCAAAATGCTTTGACTCCGGCATTGCGCAACTCTGTCACGGCAACATCACTGGTTCGGGTACCAATGACAGAAAATCCTGATTTCTCAAGATCATCACACAGCGGTTGCCCCAGCCATCCGAGTCCGACAATACAAACATCCGCCTGCATCACCAGCCTTCACTTTTGGTTAAACCCAGTGCTTCGCGGATTTTGCTACCGGATTCCGCTCCGGAAACCGGCACATCGTTAAACTTTCCGTTTTCTCCGATCACCCAGCAGCGGGAGGCCACTTTCACCGCGCTTTCCACTTCGTGCGTTGAGAATATTACCAGTTGTTCATCGAGTTGAGCGAGCAAATCAAAAACCTCCTTTTTCCCGCGGACATCCAGAAAGGAAGTGGGCTCATCCAGCAAAATGAGCGGTGTTTGCTGCGCCAATGCACGGGCAATCAGAGCGCGTTGTTTTTGACCGTCGCTCAGATTGGAAAAAGGCTGATCGTACAATCCGTCCAACCCGCATTGCTCTGCTACCTGAGAAACAATTTGTTCATCCTCCGCAGAAAGTTTTCCAAACATGCCCGTA
>CALDPJ010000175.1 GCA_937911795.1 uncultured Flavobacteriales bacterium
AGGGAATGATATCAAAACCATCAATTAATTTACTCGGTTGCAACACCTCGTCAAGCGAATGTTCGTTGCTCAGATAGGTGCTGATCCCCTTGTCGTTGGTGAGCTGAAAATCATCGATAATTTTAGGTTTCCGCAAATCAAGTCCGAGTAATACTGTCCGTTTTCCACTCAATGCCAGCACCGACGAAAGATTCATAGCCGTAAATGTTTTTCCTTCGGTGCCGATGGAGGAAGTAATCAACAGCACCTTTTTTTCATTCTCAATTCCAAAAAATTTAAGGTTTGTTCGAATGGATCGGTAAGCTTCGGCAATTAATGAATTCGGTTTTTCGGTGATCACGAGGTTCGAATTATTTTTACTCAAACCTACCATTCCCAGTACCGGAATTCCACCTGTGAGACCGGAGATTGTTTGAATGTCGTGTACTGAATCATCGAACTGTTCGCGGAGATAAATAAATATGACCGGAACTAATAAGCCGATGATTAAGGCAATTGAATAGGCCTTGCTTTTTACTGGTTTCACAGGACCGGCGCTGGCTCTTGCGGTGTCTACAATTCTGTTGTCGCTTACGGACGAAGCCAGAGAAATAGAAACTTCGGCCTGTTTCTCTAACAGGTAGAGATAAAGACTCTCTTGAATCCGATATTGCCTTTCGATGCCGATTAACTCCCGTTCAGTAGTTGGAATTTCCTCAATGCGTTGTCGCACACCTGTAAGTTGCTGCTCCAGTTGGTGATTCGCGAGATCCAACGTTCTTTCAATGTTGGTGATGTTCTCAACGATCATCGAACGAGTCAGTTTAATTTCAGCGAGCAATGGTATAAACTGAGGATTTTTTGATGTGCTGCCTACCCCAATTTTCTGTCTTTCAGATTCAAGGGTATGTAATTTTTCGATCAGGTTATTGAGCAACATATCATTGATGTCGATAGTAGAAGGCGCGAGTTCGGCTATGCTCTCTTCACTGGAAACGTATTCTTTAAGATTTGAAATGATGGATTTTTTCGCATTATTCGCAGCGATCTTTTCGTCAATCGAACGTGCCAGTTCAAGTACAACCTGTGATTCGGAGCTGAGGTCGATAATTCCACGACTGGCTTTGTAGGATTCCCGGGCAGATTCAATTGTTTTGAGATCGATACTTATTTTTTCGAGCTGCTGATCAATAAATACGGAGGTATTGTCTGCCGTTAAATTCTTCTGATTTACATCGTTCTGCAGGTAAACAGAAATGAGCGCGTTTAAAAAATCAATCCCCTTTTGCGGTAATTCTTCCAACAACGAAATTTCAACAATGGTCGACTGCCCGCTGATCGGAGCGATATTCAACCGGTTTACATAATGGTTCCGAAGCCGCTCGGAGCCATGAATTAAAATCCTGAATTTTCGTTTTTCATATTTAGGATCCTGAAAATCGGAATCAGAAAAATTATCGCGTTTCAACACCTGTATTCTTCCGAAAGGAAAGTCCAGTGACTCGTTAAACTTCCCGGTAAAAACTTCCTGCTTTCCTCCGTCGGTTTCGAACGCCCATTCATAGGTCGACGCATCCAGAACTGTTAGTTGAAAAGGTGTAAAAAAGGCGTAATGATGCGCGCTGTCTACAACGACTCGAATCGGGCTATCGAGGTAAACTTCGCTGGTTTTAATGTTCCCGATCAGAAAGTAGGAAACATCGACCTCAAGATTTTCCAATGCTTTACCCACGAGGCGGTGAGACCGAAGAATTTCGATTTCGTTCTCCAGATTTTTTCCCTGTGAAGCCAAATCCAGATCTTTCAGGATGGCTCTTTCCGGTGTTGAGGCCTCATCCTTTATCAATAATTTTCCGGAAATATAATAGACAGGGGCTGCATACCAGTTTGCAAACCACGCGACACCCAAAGCAATAAAAAGGGCAATAACAAAAAGGTACCAATAACGAAGATACTTTAGCAGAAACTGCTTCAGATCGAACTCCTTTTCCTCGATATTACTCTCCTTCACAGTCATTCGTCTGATTTATTCGGTAGATATAATTTTTATTTCTACCCGCATATTTTGCCGGTGTTCATCAGGTGTTTGCGCGTTCTCAACAACCTTTTCGCTATCCCCATAACCGACAGTGGTCACCCTGTTTTTATCAATTCCATGATCGACAAGATAATTTTTGACAGCTTCGGCTCTCATTTCTGACAATTTCAGGGCACTGCCTTTAAAATTCCACGCTTTTCCATGGTTTCTGAAGAAGCGATCGGGCCGAATGTTTTTAGTATTTCCGGATGTATGACCTCCTACTTCTATTTTGAGATCGGAATGCTCTGTCATTAATTCCAACAATTCTTTAAGCTGGGTTTCGGATCCATCCCGAAATGCATAGGTGTTGTTGTGGAAAAAAACCTGCTTCAAACTCAGCTTGTTGCCAACCGCCAGATCCATTTCTGCCAGATGGGACTCAGTGAACCCAAATCCTGGTGAGTTTTTACGGTTCATTCTGGTAAGATCTTCATCAATGATTTCAACTTTTTGCTCTTGTTCAGAAACATCTTCTACCGAGGCCACGCTTCCAGTTCCGTGAAATGCCATGGTATCGATCAACGATGGTAAATCGCTATCCGTTTCAAGAGACAACTGGAGCTGTGTATCCAACTCATGATCCAGTTCGGTCTGTGGATGATCTCTGAAACCGATGGTCGCAAAGTCAAAACACGGTTTGTTGACAGCGTGAAACCGGATTCTTTCTCCCTGAAACAAAAGTTCCAGACTGTGTCCGCAAAAATCCTCGTTCATTGCCAGCACAGACAGAAAATATTTATTGTTTGCTTGTAAAGCCACCTGATATTCATTGGCATTCACCTGTCCTGACTCACTTTGTACGATTACATCACTCCGGAACACATGTTCAGCCGCGACATTTCCGGAAACCAATTGCCGGCAAAAGGCCGAATCGTTGCTCTGATAAAGCATTGTTTTAAAAACATCAGTGGTATCTGAAGCCCATACGGAGTAATGGAGGGTGTCTGAGGTTGCGGACGAAATCTGATACCAGAACGTATATTGATCTTCGACGAGATAGTTGACTACAGTCACATCCGAAGAATCCAACCGGGCCGTTTTCGGAAGGGCTGACAAAAACGGAACTTCGATTTTTAAAGCACTGAAACAATCGGACATAAACCGTTCCTGCGCCACCGCTAATTGCGGGACCGACCATATTAAAGCAATGTTCGCAACAGAAATCAAATATCCTTTCATTTTGCCACAAAGTAACCAAATTTTGAAAAGACCTTTAGCTGCAAAAGTCATTCAATGTGCAGTGGTTATTCACAATGCTCATGGTAAAAAATCAGCGCCCGCAATTCTAAGCGATCGCACAGCCAGATAGCTTTGTCTGGAAGTTTAAATTCTGTACAATGAGAGCTTTTTCGCTGTTTGTGTTAACAATTCTTTTTGCATTCCCGGCAGCCAGTCAGGGTTTGCTACAACAGTTTGTGCCCGAGGAGGTATACAACTACGTTCCGAATCCGGGTTTCGAATCAACTTTAAAAACTCCTTGTCACTGGAATCAAAAGGGCATTTCGTACATGGACGAGTGCTTCAAAGACTGGACAAGTCCTACCGAAACCACTCCTGATTTACTTTCGATGCGTATGGCACCGGATTGCTGGGCGCATCCAAAGAAACACAGCCCCATCCGTCAAACGCCCCGGTCAGGCGATCACATGATGGGTATGAAAGTTCAGGGAACTGGTGGCACGCCCACTTTCTGGCACGAATACCTGATGATTGAACTGGACAGCACGATTTATGCCGGTCAGAATTATTACGCCGAAGTTTGGGTGCTCCGATCGGAACGTTCGGCCAGGGCCAGCAACAACATCGGAATGCTTTTTTCGGATACCGTTGTGAGAACAAACAATCGGCTGCCGTTGTATTTCACTCCTCAGGTGAATGCCGAAAAGCCGGTAGAAACACGTGGGTCACGGTGGAAAAAAATCAGCGGTGTTTTTCGCGCCGAAACCGATATGCATTACCTCATCATCGGCAATTTTTATCCGGACGAACAAACAGAAATTATAAAATATCCCGAAGGCGAACGCGGTTCCTATTATTATGTTGACGATATTCTGGTGCGCGATGCGAATCCCGGAGAACGGTTGAGTGATCCCCCTAAGCAATGCATTCCACCGGCACCCAAACAGAAAATCGTGGAAAAGGCATCTACCATTGAAGCACCGCTTACCACTTTTGAATTTGAAGTGGGTGATATCCTGGAGCTGAGAAACATCTTCTTTGAATTTGACAAAGCCGAGTTACTACCCGAATCGAAAGAAGAGCTGGGAATGCTTGTAGATCTGTTGTACGACCATCCGCACATGGAAGTAGAAATCAGTGGCCATACCGATAATGTCGGATCTGAAGGATACAACCAAAAACTTTCGGAAGCCCGCGCCAAAGCCGTAGCCGATTATCTGATCGAACATAAAACCGATAAAGATCGGGTGAGTTATAAAGGCTATGGCCTGAGTAAACCGCTTGCTTCAAATGACTCGGAAGATGGTCGCAAACAAAACCGAAGGGTGGAGTTTAAAGTGATTAAGAATTAATCCTGTCGCCAGATCCAGCGATTACGGGAAAGGTGGTAATACCCAAAGCCATCCTCTTTTTCTACCTTCAGCACCTTATCGTCAAGGCGTTCGATTATTTCGTATTCGAATGGCAACAATGTATCTCCGCTGAATGAAAGAAGCCCCCAGTAACCCTCTGACTTGGCTGAATAATAAACTGTATCTATCAGTTCCAGCAGATGGAATTTCGCGGGGACCTTAAACTTTCCGGTTGTGTCTATCACGCCATATTTTTCGTCTTTTTTAATCACGGCCATATGCTGTTCAAAATCGGAAGCAAAATCAAATTTATAGCCGATCAGAAGACTGTTCTGGTCATTGACATATCCCCAGTGACGGCTTTTTTTCACAGCAATTCTATCACCGGTCCAATCACCAATGGCATCGAACATGGCTGGTAATATTTTAGCACCGCTGGTATCGATTAATCCATACTTTCCCTTTTGATACACCACGGTTCTTCCCTCTTTAAACCGAACATCCTTGATATTTCTACTGTCTATATTGTATAGAAATTCAATGGCCACAGCGCCCGTGTCATTCAAAAAACCCATGCGTTGTTTTTGTACAGCTACTACGAGTCCTTCATTTAAAACCCCGATATTCTCGTATTCGAAAGGTACCACAAGTTCTCCGGCAGTATTGTACATACCGTATAACTCATCCTCCTTGGCTCTTGCACCGCCATTCTCAAACTCATCTATGTATTCATGCACAACGGGGACAATTTCGGTTCCGTTTTCATTGATAATTCCATACCGGTCATTTCGGGATACCTTGGCAAAACCGTTTTTAAAGGAGGTTCCGAAATCGTATTTAAAATCGATGATGGTTCGGCCCCTGGTATCGATGTATCCCACCAGATCATCAATTACGGCATAAGTCAGATTTCCCGTAAAATCCCCTATTTCGTCAAATTCGAATGGAATGCGGATTTTACCGGTTCGGTCTACAGCGCCGTATTTACCTTTTAATTCTACTACGGCCAGACCATTGAGAAAGAGCTCGGAACTTTCATAGCGACACGGAACGGCTTCGGTTCCCTGCTTATCAATAAATCCAACCAATCCCTTTTTCCCGACCATTGCGAGGCCTTCGCTGAAAGGCTCTACCCATTCATATTGCGGTGAAATGGCTATTTCTCCATGTTCATTAACGAATCCCCACTTGCCATTCAATTCAATTGGATAAAAATTTGTGACAGTAAGATTAAAAGTTTTCTGAATCTCTGCGAGGTGTGGATAGTCAGGGAAATCCAGTGCAAAACGGGCCAGTGTTTCAGGTGTAATGCTTCTGACCCGGGCTTTATAAATTCGTTTCCAGGCTTCGTCGACATTCGGATTTTCCGGAAAGGACTTTATGAAATTATGCAATTCAGTCACCGAATTATTGGGTGTGCTCAGCTCAAATATTTTATCCAGTGCATCTTTCTGATAGGGGCTATTCGGATAAGATTCCGCAAAAGCCAGGAACGAATCAATCCGCTGATCACGGGTCATATAATGATAAAAGGATTCATCGTATAGTTTTTTGGCTTCGGGAATTTGCTGTGCTTCGGGATAGCTTTTGATAAATAAATCATATGCCTCGGGAAGATTTAGAATTTTGGCCTCTTCAAAAGCCAATGCATTGCGCAATTGTTCGGCTTCTGCTAATTGAGATGCGTGCTCGTGCATCCGGATAAACCGGTTGTATTCTGCCACCGTATGAATTTTTTTCGTGCGCTCAAATGCAAGAGAATCGACAAAACGCAGCTGAACGTGAAGTAGGGAGTCGGTAATGCCAAGGGAAGCATAAAATCCTATCAACTTCTGATCCTCCGCAGGAAAATGAGCAATTGCATTTTTAGAATGGATCAGTGCCGAATCCAGCTGATGGAACGGATTGTCGTTGCGACTGTATATTATGCTGAGTCCATACGATGCACCGGAAGGATATTTTTTCAGTGATCGCTCGAATAGGTTTTTGGCCTCAAAGTAGTTGTATATCTCCAGTGCTTCGAATCCTTTTTTGAGCCTTCCCTTAGAAAAGCCGAAAGCCAGGAACACCAGAGACAGAATTAAAACAGCACTGCGTTTCATACCGTTAAAAATAGTTTTTCCTGATCAAGAATCATTCAGATACAGATATGTACAAAAAAAGGGATCTGAGATCCCTTTTTAAGTGTTTTGATATCCGACGTTTAATTCTGAATCTCTTCATACGAAAGACGAAATTCATTGTCATCCTTAAAATATGGATGTCCCAGGTTCATTGTCACACGGGCAGAGTCCACCATTCCTTCATCCTTCAGATAATTTGAATAGTGTATCATTCCGAATTTCAGCATCTCCTGTTGATCGGGAGACATATCTTCGAAATCAATGTCAGTTAACTTTGGCCCAAGTTCGCGCATTAACAGATCAGCTTCTCCACGGCGATTGATTTTATACAGCACCGCGCTATACATCATCACGGAGCCCACATCATTTGGATCTATATCCACAAGATATTTATATATCCTTGCCGCCTGACTCATTCCTCGAACATCGTTGTCGGCCATAAACAAATCGGCTTCGCGCATGGCTTCCGATCGCAATTCATCCAAATAATCACGATGCTCCCTGAAATACTCGTTTTCCTTATCCTTTTTACTGAACTTGGAAGCATATTTCAGTGCATCGCGAAATGCTTTCGGATAATCTTCTGCCAATTCTTCATTTTTGCTTATTTCAAAATAAGCCATAGAAATATACAGATATGGTCGCGGGTCCCGTCTGGTATCCGAATCATCGGTATATTTTTCTGCCTTGCTGATCAGTTTCTCATAATTTCCGTCCACATATAATATCAGCAACTCTTTATATTCAACATCATCCGCGCCCTGAGCGGTTAAATTAGGTGCTATAAGAGCCAGCACCAGCATCATAAATAAAGTTTTGTACAACATTGTAAAAGTTTTTTTCGCCATGGTACAAACCCCATGCCTCATTCAAATCCAAATATAAGAAGGATTTCCAGATGCAATAAACTGTTCACGACTTTCCTAATTTTGCAGCACCATGAGGATAGATATTATAACTGCTTTGCCCGCACTGCTCGATAGCTGGCTCAACGACAGTATAATGAAAAGAGCTCAGCAGAAAGGTGTTGTACAGATTAACGTTCACAACCTGCGGGATTACAGCACCAACAAGCAAAAACAAATCGACGACTATGCCTTCGGCGGCGGCGCCGGTATGGTGTTGGGCATAGAACCGATTGCCCGTTGCATCGATTCACTTTCTGAGAAAAACGTGTACGATGAAGTCATTTATATGGCTCCCGATGGCGACCGCCTAACCCAATCTATGGCCAATGAAATTTCGGTTAAAGAAAATCTGATTCTGCTTTGCGGACATTACAAAGGAGTTGATGAACGGGTACGAGAACATCTGGTTACCCGCGAAATTTCCATCGGAGATTATGTATTGTCAGGTGGAGAACTGGCTGCAGCAGTGGTTGTCGATTGTATTGTACGGTTGATACCGGGGGTATTGAACGACGAAACATCTGCCCTGAGTGATTCTTTTCAGGACGGACTTTTGGCGCCTCCGGTTTATACCAGACCAGCAGATTACAAAGGGTGGAGTGTTCCGGAAATTCTAACCTCCGGCAACACCAAAGCCATAGAAAAATGGCGTTTGGATAAATCTTTGGAGCGCACCAGGTTGCGCCGTCCGGATTTACTGGACGAAGGAGAAAATTAAAATTTGGATTGCAGCTGGTTTATTGCTGTATTTATTCGTAATATTGCAGCCCGAAAAATGGGCCGCGCGAAGCAGCTAATTAAATAATTATAGCAATGGACAGATTGAAAGAAATTGAGAACAGCCTGGTTGAAATGACCGAGTTTCCGAACTTTAAGGCAGGTGACACGATAAATGTTCACTACAAAATTCGCGAGGGTTCTAAAGAACGTATTCAGCAGTTTCAGGGTGTAGTATTGCAACGACGAGGTACCGGAGTAACCGAAACTTTTACTGTTAGAAAAATTTCCGGCGGAACCGGCGTTGAGCGTATCTTCCCGATTGCTTCACCTTTTATCGATAAAATTGAAGTCAACAAGAGCGGAATCGTTCGAAGAGCAAGAATTTTCTACATGAGAAAACGTACCGGTAAAGCGACTCGTATTAAAGAGCGTCGCGCCAACGTAAAGAAATAACGAAACCAAACATCTTCGGATGTTGAACATAAAATTCAGATCGTCGCACCAGCGGCGATCTTTTTTTTTGCCTGATCCTGATTGAAAAATTTTCCCTGACCAGAAAGTCCTGTTAAGACAGGGCATTTAAAACCGCGTCCAACGAATATTGTTGATTTGTAATACTTCTGTATTGGGTACCGCACCATTCAAAGACAATCCGAAAACAACCGCTACATTGCCCATGTAGAACTGGCTGAAATCCGTGAAAGGAACCGATAACGTAGTAGTGGTTGAGTCCAGCGCCAACGCCGAAAACTGAAGCCTGTCACATCTCATAAACTCTTCGCAGTCGCCATTGCTATCAGCAACTTTACCATGGAGATATATTTCGAATATATTCAACTCAGACCCCGACGGCTTCTTGAGATCTACATGAACAGAACCTTCCATATAGTGACGGATGGTCATCGGATTGAGCAATTTAAACTGTAAGTCAAGTTCGCCGTTAGAATCGGTAACCAGTAGTGCCGGAACTTCCGTCTGTGTCGAATCGGTTTCAACCGACATGGTTCCTTTGCAGATTACCGGAATAAATCCGTGGGTGGTAAGATTTTTGTTCCAGCCGCCCATCACACCATCCTTCCAGATGATCTGTGTTTCTGCACCATAGGTACAACTTCCGTCGTCAACTGTAGCCCGTGGATCATGATTTTCTGCAAGATGATCGGTACAACCGGATATCTCGTCATTGCGATCGCACGCTAATAAAAGCATGGCTATAAACAGAAAACTGCACAGAGATTGGATCTTCATTTTATATGGTATCGGTTAATGATGGCAAAATAGACAAATAATGACATTGCTTCCTGTCTCCTCTAACCACAATTGCTCAACAGGTTTATCAACAGAAACTTCCATCAGGTAAGGCAATGAGGTTTAAAATTCAATAATAAACGCTTATATTTCTGGAAATTTGAAATCTTCAGAATGACCTATACTCAACTAACTTATTTGTCGGCTATAGATACTCACCGGCATTTTGGAAAAGCAGCAGCACAATGTTTTGTGACACAACCGACACTCAGTATGCAAATTCAGAAACTCGAAGAGGAACTGGATATTCTTATTTTCGATCGGAGCAAAAAACCGGTTGAGCCAACAGAAATTGGCAAGCAGGTGATTGCTCAGGCACGACTTGCGCTGAATGAAATGGAGAAGATTCACGAACTCATTCAGCATTCGCGCGGAATTATTTCCGGAGAGTTCCGGATCGGGGTAATTCCCACGGTAGCATCTTCGTTAATTCCCCGACTGCTCCCGGACTTTTTGAAGACATATCCGGATGTTGAATTAATTATAGAGGAACTCCAGACCGAGGAACTCATCGAAAAGCTGAAGAAGGATTTGCTGGACGCTGCCATTGCCGCCACTCCGCTAAACATTGCCGGCATCATTGAAAAACCCGTTTACTACGAACCCTTCGTTGCGTTCATTCCCGACAATCACCGGTTATCGTCAGAAACATTTGTTCTGAATTCAGAATTGAAACTCGATGATATTTTGCTGCTGAACCAGGGTCATTGTTTCCGCAACAGTGTTATTAACCTCTGTCAGAATGCATTTGCATCTACCGAAAAAACAAATAATGGCCGCCATTTTTCGCTTGAAAGCGGGAGTTTTGAAACACTGGTGCGGCTATCCAAACAAGGATTGGGCATGACACTCATTCCATACCTCACCGCTGACGAGCTTTCGGACGAAGACAAAAAGATGGTTAAACCTTTTGATTATCCGCAGCCATCCAGAGAAATCAGCATTCTGTACAGCAGGTCGCAACTAAAAATCAATCTCATAAATTCTCTGTCTGAAACCATCTACCGGAATATTCCTACCAAATTAAAGGAACCTGAAGCCGATAATATTATCAGTCCGGTGAGGCTTTAATTGCACTCTACTCTGCCCGTCCGTTTCTTAATTTTGTAATCCATGAGCACCAACGAAATAAAGTGTCCGAACTGTTCCAGGTGGACTCCCGGGGACCAAAGCCACTGTGTTCATTGCGGAGCCCTGGTAGATTATAGAATTATAGACCAGCAGAAAAGGGCATCGCGCGAAGCCGAAAGGATTCGTCGTAAAGAAGCCAATCCCACGCGTTTAGAAAAATACCTGAAGAAAATAAAACACTCAAAGAATCCGGCCGTCCGGTTTCTGTACCACGTTCTTAATGTAGTGTGGATGGTGTACATGGCGCTTATGGCATTTATTATTTGGTTTACGGCCATATTCAGCGGCTGATGGGAAAGATAATTTATACCGGATGTGTCTTATTATACATCGTTCTATACACGCTTAAATCTGGCGGGCACTATTATCCGGTAATTTCAGATTACGTGGCCGATTTAATTTGCCTTCCAATTGTACTCGGGTTGTGCCGATTTTTAATGATCCGGTGGAAAGTAGTACCTTCTGATTTTGAATTGTCGGCAGCCAAGACCATTTTTGCGGTAGCTGCTTTCAGCATAATTTTTGAATTGATTCTTCCGTATTACACATCACAATACCATTCTGACTTTATCGATATTGTGTGTTATACCGCGGGAGCGTATAGCTACTACAACTTTCGAAAACTGAATAAAACCAGACGCTATGAAATACCATCTGAAATATAATTTACTCCTGATTTTGTCTTTGATCACCGTTACCGCGGCGGCCCAACCCGATCTCAGCGGACTGTCGGCGAAAGAACGCGCAGAATTGGCCCGAAAGGAGCAGCTCGAATCTGCCAATGACAGAAATTTTCTGAATGTAATGGATCAGGCACATGACCATTTTGTGCGCAAAGAGTATCTGAAATCGATCCGCAAATACGAAGAAGCCGGCACTTTACGTCCGAAAAATGTTTATCCTCCTGTAAAAATTCGCGATATCGAACTGGCCATGAAAGATACGCTCGAGATTCTTCGGGAACGAGAAAAGGAAGAACAACGGGCAAATTCTGAGTCCAACATTTCGGAAAAACCGCAGCTGCCCGACCGGCAAAAAGAAATGAGCGAATTTGAGCAGAAAGAACAGGAGCGCTTGCAAAAAGCCGATGACTGGGAAGAAGGCCAAAGACGGCAGATGGCCCGGCAACGAGCACTTAAAAAAGAACAGGAAGAAGAAAGCCGGGAACTCATGGATCAGGAAGGAACCGATGTCCGCAGCACTTCACTCGAAGAATTTCAGACCGATCTTGCCCGGCAGTACAACGACGGCGTAACGCAGCGAACTTATCAGGATGGTCAGCGGCAGATAACCGAAAGAATAGTGGTAAAAGGAAACAAAGGGAACGAATACAAACGCGTTGAACATCCCTGGGGCGGAAAGTTTTTCTTCAAAAACGGCACCCCCATTTCAGAAGAAACCTGGAATGAAGAAACCGCTCAGTAATCGGTAGCATCATATTTAACACCCGCTTCTATCCGAAATTCCAGATGGTTTTCTTTTGGAGGTATCGGACAGGAATATTTATCGTTGTAAGCGCAATATGGATTGTACGCCTGGTTGAAATCCAACACCCATTTTGAACCCTCCTGTTCTTCAATATCAATGTAGCGCCCTCCTCCATAGGTGTCATCACCATTGGTTAAATCGGTGAAAGGAAGAAACAACGGCACCTTCTTTTCCTCCACCTGATTGGAAGGAAATGCCACCGTTCTGAAAACCGTAAGTTCGAACGGCTCCCCATCCAGATCAAAATTCAGCAATCCGTACGGCTGATATCGCGCTGTACGACCGGTAGTAGTAGGAATCTCAACCACTTTTCCGGCAATTCGTTTATACCTTGCCTCTACCCTGAGGTCGGGGTTGGCCGGATAAAAAGGCAAACCATCAAACGTTGCGCGTTCTTCTTCAGCCAAAGGAGATTTTACGGAATCAGAAAATGCTTTATTGAGCTCCTCCTGAAATTCAGAAACCGAAAGTTCAAAAGAATAATTTTGATCGCAGCTGCTAATTATGTTGCAGATGCAGAGGACAAAGATCAGACGCAGTATTTTGTTCATCCTGTAGAAAATTAAAGTCCGAAAGTTACCAAAACCCGATGGTAAACCGAACCGCGAATTGCGTTCAACGGTAGTTTAACTTATCTTGGGTGCTTACTGACGAACTATGGAAATAGCCAGAGAACTTAAGGACACAGAAAATGCACTCCGCGAATTTATAGCTGCTGTTATGCTGCGAAATCTCGGTGAGAACTGGATAGATGATTGCGGCCTTCCACAAGCCAACACAGAAGTCTGGAGAAAAAGAAAAGCCGAAGCCGAGGCTCAGGTTCAACCCATGCACGGCGAGGAAGCTGTCATTTTTTATGCGCCGTTTGAGGATCTTATCACCATCATCAAACACCATTGGGAGCTCGAATTCCATTCGGTGTTTGCCGACCAGATGACGATTGAAGTGTACCTAAAAATAATGTCTTCCTTCCTCGATCCGGTTCAGGGGAGACGAGAACTGTTTATTTTTCAGAAACACCTCGTGCTGGGCATCACCGGTGAAATCCGTTCGCGGATCATTGCCTACCGAAGCCTGCTCGAGGTCGGAAAAGAAGGATTTCCGAGAATCGAAAGTATTCAGGACAGTTTCGGAAATTTATGGACTGTAGGGAAACCCATGCGAATGAAAACCAATGTAACACTTCGCGTAGGCGACGTGGTAGAATACATCATTACCGCTTCAGATCCTGAACAGCAACCACTGCAATACCGGATACTCGGCTTCAAATGGGAAAGCAGTAACATACTGCGCCTGCAGATTGAAGATAAACATGTTTCGCGTGACGCAAAAGTGAACATCACCATCCGAAGCAACAGGAAATTTCATGCATACCCGTTGGGCTACGACGACCGTGTGGTTTTTGAATACCAGATTCTGCCTCCTAAAGAAAGTTAAAGTATTCGCTTTCTTACATGAGATAAAAATAGAACGGCAGATTTTGCGTTAGGTGCTTGTAACTTTTTGAATATTTGTTCGTCAAATTAAACAGAAGTGCAATAAGACCGAAAACGTTCGGTGTAGATTTTGACCTGTTTCGCAACCAGAAAAAACATATTGCCACTTCGGCCCGCTTGATTGTTCAGGCGGGTTTTTTATTGAGAACAGAAGCAAAGGACCAGCAGCAGCCTTTTAATCGGTTTAAACAACCTTTTATGGAATGGCTGCGACCGTTTCAATAAAATAGTCAAAACCTGCCCCCTTTTTCCGGACATTTGTAGTGTTGGTTAATCATTGGTTGGTTAAAGCAAAAGCATCACGGGAACGTGGTGATACAATTTGGTTAATGTAACTTTTGCACGAAACAGGCTGCCTATCCCAAATTGGCGGCCTGTTTTTTTTTTTTGGATTTTTGATGTAAATTCTTTAGTTTCAGAGACTATTTACTTCTAAATCCTCATCGCTATGAAAATCCTGTCTCAATCAGTGTATGCAAAGCGAAAGCAGGTAATGATGGTTCATGTCGATTGTCCTGCTAATGTAAAATTCTTCACTCCGGAAGAATACAAGAAGTACAAAAAGGGGCTAACCCATAGTTATTGGGGCGGCTATACCGACTCGCTTCCTGCCCGGTTTGAAATTCCCCGCAAAGGGCGCTACTACGCAGTGGTAGAAAAAGGCACTTTCAACAGTCCGGTTTCTTTGTCTGCACATGTAGAAATCACACCACCTCAATTTGATTATATGAACGGGCTTCCGCAAAACGAAACCCATACTGAAGTTGAGGGTGAATATGACGACACGCTGGAATAACAAATTTCCTGCTGCGAAATGAATCACAATCCCGTCCTTTGGCGGGATTTTTATTTTAATTTGTTCCATGAATTCAACCTACTTCTCTTTTTTGCTGCTGATTTTCCTCTTCGCCTGCAGCGATTCCACACAAAATAATCATCCGTCAGTACAGAATTCAACCACCCTTGATTCAACTGTGAGTGAAAAGGAATCGGATTCGACGGAAACCAAAGCATTTTCTCCACTCACCCAGGAAAATCATGTTCAACGGCTGACAGAATTTTGGGAAAAAAATCCGGAGCGCATATTGAAAATCACCACTTCCAAAGGAGATATTGACATTCGATTGTATGAAGAAACACCCATCCACAGCAGCACATTTCTGATGCTCGCCTCGAAGAAATATTTTGATGGAACCTTATTTACCAGAGTGGTTCCTGAATTTATCATTCAGGGAGGTTCCAGCGATCGGGAAGAACTATCAATGAAAAAATTGATGATCGGAAATTTTAATCCAGCGCCTGAAATCATTCCAGGGTTGATTCACAAAAGAGGGGCAGTTTCCGTGGCCCGTCAATATGAAGACAATCCCGAAAAACTTTCTTCGCCCTACAATTTTTTTATCGTGGTCGGAAGGAAATTCAACACTCCTACCATTATGGGAATAGAGCGCGATCAAAACAAATCTTTTTCTGCTGAAGAGCGGAGAATTTATGAAACCATTGGTGGTGCTCCTCACCTGGACGGAGAGCATACGGTTTTCGGAGAAGTAGTGAGCGGAATGGATGTAGTGGATGAAATCAGCAAAGTGGAAACCGATATCCGCGAATGGCCAAAAGAGGACATTAAAATTCTCAGTGTGGAGATTGTTCGGTAGATAGAGTTTTATAGTTCTCTGCATCCATCTGAAAGGAATGGGCTTCAATTCCCATAAACAATCCTTTACCACAATTTAAAAATCCCAGTTTTTCGAGTACTCGTACCGAAGCTAAATTTTCACAGGCTGCATGCGCACGTATGGTCTCAAGTTGTAGTTCTGAAAAACCGTATCGGAGGACAGCTGCGGCGGCTTCAGTCGCGTAGCCTTTACCCCAGTGCGCGGGATTAAAACGATATCCGAGATCAATAAAACCGTGGGTTGCATCTACGAGCAATCCGGCCAATCCCAACCACTCGCCGGAATTTTTCTCCTCAACCATCCACCTTCCAAAACCATGTGACCGGTAACTCTTCATATTTTTAAAGATATAATCGGTACTGTCCTTTCGCACACTCCACTTTGGCATTCCGATGTACTTCATCACCTGATCGTTGGTATGCATGGCGAATAAAGCGTCGGTATCTTCGGGTATCATCTCCCGGAAACGAAGTCTGTCCGATTCAAAAACCCACATCTCCTTTTCTCTAAAAACCTGCTATTGCAACAAAATTAAACGGCACGTCAACGGTGCGCTGATAATCGTGCCCGGCTTCGAGCATATCATCATCGTCTTCTTCATACACCCAGTTGATTTTAATCGTACTGCGCCCGCCTTTTTGTAGCTGATTCATTTTCTTGAAAACCTCCAGCAACACCTTCGCGCTGCTGGTATTGAAATACTCGAGCGCTACATTCAATTCTGTTGTTTCTGCAGGATTTTGAATATACGCATCCAGCCATTGATTCATGGGATCAAAAAACTTGAAAGAATCCTCAGGAACTGATTTTCCTTTGATTTCAAGAAACCCCTTTTCGGAATCGAAATTGATTTGTGGTGTTTTATCGGTTCCTGCTACAGAATAGTTTTGCATCACTGGTGATTTATTAATGAACGAAGTTAACGATTTTAAGATTTTGCGTTCTATTAAATCCCGCAGAAATGCCCGGTGGAACTCCTGTCGAACCTTTCACTTTTCGGACAACATTTATCCTCTCACGCCGAGGGATGATTTAATAAAAACTTTTGTCCGCTACATCACCGTTACCGGGACATTCAGGTTCCTATTCGGTAATATTGTGAAAATTAATTTAATGCATTGTGCAACTTTATTCCTTTTAAATAATTATTTTTCACAAACAAACCAACCAAATTTTAACCACTATGAACTACTTTTACTTTACCACCACCTCGTTTTACCGAATTCGCAACAGCCATTTTCTGCTTGTCATGTCCTTCGCCTTATTAACTTTTACTTCGTCTGCTCAAACCCGGCAGGTGTTTGAAGAATGGGCGAGCAGTGATGGAGTGCAGGAATATTTCTACAAAAATGTAACAACCACTGATGCAGCAAGGAATGTGTATGTGGCCGGTGCCACACTGAACAGCAATGGCGATTACGACCTGCTCGTCTCTAAATTCGATCAAAGGGGAGAGATGGTATGGACAGATACCATAG
>CALDPJ010000176.1 GCA_937911795.1 uncultured Flavobacteriales bacterium
TTTTTTCGGCATTGCTCCACTTTACAGAAATGGGTTGAGCCGACTTTTTTATTTGCCACATTTCAGGCTGGGGAACCCGATCAGGCCAAATACTTCCATAGGTACGCGCACCAATTCCATAGCTGAAAAACTCGTCTTCGTTTTGCTCCTGTTCAAAATCGAGCCACAAAGCAGCACGATTTTTCAAATCTGGTTTTGCTGCAAACAAATCATTGATTTCAATCGCTTTGTTGAAAATACCCACCTGATCGATGATGGCATCGGCCAAATAATCAGTGGTATGCTGACCATGGGTTTCGGCATTCCTGCCCACATTCAGAGGGAAAGGAAAATTGGTAATGTTCCCGGTAACTGGTTTTTCAGCCACCTTTTTGTTGTCAATAAATAGTGATATCGATTTCCCGTTATAAATACCCGCTACATGATGCCAGTTTTGTGTCCAATCTTTGGGTAAAGCAGCACTGACGACTGTTTTTTTCGAATTGTAGATTTTCGAAGTGTTGATATAGAATTCGAGAGAGTCGGCACCGATTTGCTGCAAACCAAATTGATAGTTTCCTTTGGTGAGTATCGTTCCGCCCATTTTCATTAAATCACGTGGAAAAATCCAAAGCGAAGCCGTTAATTCATCACCCGATATTTCAATATTTTTATCCTGGTAAACTTCCACCCATTGGTCGTGACCATTCAGATCAATACCTTTTCCTTCGTGTCCGGCAACCAGTTTGGCGCGTCCCATGATATGCGTTGCGACCTTGTTTGGTGAAGAATCTGTCAATTTGCGAACCGGCTCTCGCAAACCCGGACTCACGAGATCCCAGATTGCTCCGCCCATGATGCGTGGATACTGGTAAATAACATCCCAATATTCATCCAGTCCACCACCGGCATTTCCAGCTACCGAAAGGTATTCGTCCATAAACGATGGTCGCGGATCAACACTTTCAGGAACCATCCCCACCTGTGTTTTGAGATCAAAAGGAGTAGGATAACGTGGACCAATAATCTCTTCGCAGTCATGCGAAAAAGCGTTTCCGCCATACATCCAGTATCGTGTACTATCATATTTCCGTCCTTCCTCAATCACGGCACAAATATTTTTCCCTTCGCCACTTTCGTTTCCGGCGCTCCAAAACAGAATAGAAGGATGATTGCGGTCGTGCAACACCATTTTGCGAACCCGCTCGCGGTACATAGGTTCCCAGTCCGGATTATCGCTAAGGTATTCTGTAGCATGTGCTTCAACTCCTGCTTCGTCAATAATATAAAATCCATATTCGTCTGCCAGTTCCAGATAACGCTTTACAGGTGGATAGTGTGATATGCGTACACAATTTATATTGAATTGTTTAAACAGTTCAAAGTCCTTCCGGATGGTCGCTTCGTCCATGGTATGTCCCAAATCGGGGTGTTGCATGTGCGTATTGATGCCATTCAATTTTATGGCCTTGCCATTGAGGTAGAAAACCTGATGGCGGATCTCGGTTTCTTTAAAACCAATACGGCCGGCAATTACTTCTTCGGTTTTTCCTTCATTGTTTATTAATTCCATTGTTAACCGATAGAGATTTGGTGTTTCGGCTGTCCACTTTTCAGGATTTAATACATCTGAAGACATATTAATAATTTGTTTATTATCAGCAGTTATTTGAAGGGCGTCTGAAGTAAAATTCTGAACCAACACATTGTCTGCATTAAACAGCGAAGCTCGCACCTTGTAGTTCTGTTTGTCGGTTTTCGATTGGTTATTTACCGTAATCTGCAAATTCAATTTTGCGTTCTCATAGTTTTCGTCCAGGTCGGTAGTGGCATACCAGTCGAAGATATGTACATCCGATTTTGCATACAGCCAAACATCATCGAAAATACCAGCCAGACGCCAATAGTCCTGACTTTCGAGATACACACCATCTGAATATTTAATTACGTTGACAGCAATGGTATTTTTTCCAGGTTTCAGGAAACTGGTAACATCATATTCAGCAGGCTCTTGCGCACCTTCGTTGTAGCCAACTTCCTGTCCGTTTATCCAGACAAATGATGCCGAAGCGGTTTTCTCCATGCGCAAAAAAATGCGTTTGCTTTTCCAATTTGCCGGTAAAGTAAATGTTTTGCGATACGAGCCGGTCGGGTTGTATTCGCGCGGAACAAAAGGCGGATTGGCGTGAAATGGTTGTGCAACATTTCGGAACAAAGGATCGCCAAAACCCTGCATTTCCCAGTTGGACGGAACTGTAATTTCAGGCCATTTCCGATCATTAAAATTTGATGTAAAAAAGTCGTTGGGTGTACCTTCCGGAGTATTTGCAAAATGGAATTTCCACTTTCCATTCAATGAAAGCACATTTTCTGACTTCGATTTCTGAATATTTAATGCTTCATCAACCGATTTAAATGGAATACAAACTGTGTGACCCTCAGTCTGGTTAATTTCAAATACCGCTGTATTTTCGATGAAAGGATAAACGTTTGTAAATTTAGATTGCTGTGCTGAGATTGTAAAACTTGCCAGGGTGATAAATAAGCCAACTATTTTTTTCATTATGTTTTTATCTTGATGGAAGACTATATTTTTCGCAAAAGATAGGCAAAAAATGTTTGTATTTTATCTGTTCTGATTCAGAAAATAGCGCAAAGGTTTGCACAAAGGTTTGCGCTGGTAAAAAATATTTAGGAACATTCTTTACCAAATGTAATTATGGATATTGAAGATTCAAACTAATATAATGAAAGATGAATTTTTTGGTAGTGATATTTGTCTTTGTTAACCTCCGAAGTCGGGTTTTAGCACGGATTGCAAATCCGCGCTAGCGGGGTCATTGCGAGGAGTGAATGCAATGAACGACGTGGCAATCTGCCCATAGTCAGTAAATTTAGTCGACAAGGTAGGCTTCGGAGAGCGGTTTTTTTTATAGTATGTCTTTATCTTTACCATCAATCTTATGTTTCATTTTTTGTCCCATACCGTTTGTCACATATCCAGCAACGGTTTCTTTTTTCAATTCTCCGTTTTCCAAATATTCCAATGTTATCGAGCAATCCCCAGTAATTTCCACCCAAACAGTTTTGCTTTCATTAGGTTTTAATTCCGAAATATGTTCAGTTTCGCATCCTATAATTTTAATATCTGTCAGTTTGCTTTGAGTTGAATTTGTGAATGTGATTCTCATATTCCCAATTAAAATCAGGGAGAACCAAATGAAAAGAAACATTATCGGAAGATTAATCAGCATCAATCCGCTTGTTTTTATTAATCTTTTGCGATTGGTCGAGTCAGAATTTGATTTAGCTAAAATTGCTATTAAAATTACCAAATTTGTAAGGCCTGCAAGAACTATAAATCCGTATCCGATAAACAACAAATAGCTATTTACAGTCAAAAAATAAATTCCAAAAATCAATGTTCCAATTAAAAACGAAGTTAACGCAGTTCCTTTTCCTAAAGTGATATATTTTTCAGATTTCATTTTCTTCTGCTTATAGCCACCAACAAACAAACACAATTGCGCTTATTTTTCTTTTAGAAAGATAATTATTTTTATTTAAAAGTGGCTGTAGTATTTGTTAACCTCCGAAGTCAGGAGACTTCGGAGAGCGGGGGCTTGTTCATCATTTATTCAGTTTTTGGTTTCCCATTCTTTAAATCCGATGACATCTTCCCGTATTTCTCTTTTCCATTTTTCACCGAATTCTTTTTTTAAATAATCAAAAACCAAATTATTATATTCAATTATACATTTTTGAGCTGGGGCCTCGCAACCAAAATCGAAAAAATAAATACCGTACTTATTTTCAAAATCCTTGTCAGTCATATATTCCACTGGTACAATACCACCTTGTAGAAAAAGAAAAATCGTATTGTTTTTAAAATCGGCCTTAAACCATTTGGCAATTTCTTCACAAGTTTCAGGATTTGTAAAGGTAATTTTTACCGCTGTACTTTTATTAAAATCTTCATCGGTTAATTCACGGTTTTGTCCGAAACTTATAACTGAAATAAAGATTAAAAACAATAAAAATTGAAGCTTTAATTTCATTTGCATATTTTTCAACTTGTAGGTAAAACAAACTCAATTGCATTTATTTTCCTTTTAGAAAGATAATTATTTTTATTTAAAGTGGCTTTTGTTTTGTTAACCTCTGAAGGCAGGCTTCGGAGAGCGGGGATCTGACCCCCTTATGTTGAGGGGGTAGGAGACCTGTATACCGAAGGTAGGTTTATCTAGCGATGGGTAGACTTCGGAGAGCGGGG
>CALDPJ010000177.1 GCA_937911795.1 uncultured Flavobacteriales bacterium
AATCTCGATGGTAAAACCAGGCCTATGATCGTACAGATTGTAGAAAATGAGATGGGATGCTCTGATACCACTTTCCAGCTTGTTAAGATCAAGCCGGCATTCAGCCTGTACGTACCAGATGCATTCACTCCAAATGGAGACGGTGTCAACGACTTATTTTTTGTAGATGGTAATGGAATTGATCCAGATAATTTCATGCTCAGGGTTTTTAACCGCTATGGAGAAGTCATATTTGAAACCAGTGACTTGTATGAAAAATGGGACGGCAGAGGCCCGCGACGAACACATTACGTTCAAAATGAGGTGTATGTTTATCAGGTTTATGTTGGGGCTTTTAATTCTTTAGTTCGAAAAGAAATTACCGGGCACATTACGATAATACGTTGAATTAAGTGCAATAACATTTCTGTTTATAATTCCTTGTGTTAATATTGTAATCCACTGAAGCCAAATCGAGACAACCATGAATTTTCTTACAGACCCATTAATAAAAGTTGTACAAACCTTCCGGAAAGCAAAAGCAGGTCCGGCTATTTCGAATCTTCGTGACCATTCCCATCCGAAAATGAAGGCCATCGGCGAAGCACTACACCAAGCTTTTGCCAACGATGTAACGAATGAAGAAAAGGATTTTATTGACCGAATTGAAAAGCGCCGAAAGGAATTGCGGAATTCTACAGAAGAAATTGCTGTGATCGATTATGGTGCCGGCAGCCGCAACTCAAACCGAAGTGAAGAAGAAATGAAAGCCGGTGTGCCATCGACGGCACTTGTTTCGAATGTTTGCAATGCAAGTAAACCCGCTGAGTGGGCACTAATACTTTTCAAACTGGTAAGACACCTGAAGCCTTCATCAGCTGTTGAGCTCGGGTCTTGTGTGGGAATTTCTGCATCTTATCAGGCAGGAGCAATGAAAATGAACGGAAACGGAAATCTGCGTACTCTGGAAGGATCACCGGAAATCGCGAAAATTGCTACACAAACCCTCTCCAACCTCAATCTGGAGAATGCAACCGTTGTTGCGGGGCCATTTCACCAGACCTTGCAAAACGTACTTGAATCTGCCCGACCGATTGATTACTTTTTCAATGATGGCCACCACGATTATCACGCTGTAAAAAGTACTTTTCATCAATCGCTGCCATTCCTCGCGGATGAAGCCGTCGTCATTCTCGACGACATTTCATGGTCGGAAGGAATGCAGAAAGCATGGAAAGAGGTGAGAGAAGATGAGCATGTGGTCGCCTCGGTCGATCTGGATAAAATCGGCATTGTCATTCTCGGGAAATCTCCGGTAGAAAATCCGCATTTCCGGATTCCGTTGTAGCACAATTTATTTTAGCGAACGCAAAATTTCCGCGTATTTTCCGGCCAATGCGCGCCGGGTAAACTGGCGGAAATAATCCGGATCCGGAGTACTTTTTAACTTTCCGTCAAAAGCCTCCGAAATAAAAGATTTCATACCGGTGCGGTCATCCCGGTTCACCATTTTTCCGCTTCCGGAATTGCTGAGAATGGTGGCCGAATCGCTTTCCGGAAGTCCTATTCCCAGTATTGGTTTTTGAGTGGCCAGGTATTCAAATATTTTTCCCGGCAAACGACCTTTTGCGCTGGAATTATTGTTTACCATCAACAGCAACATTCCGGCAGAACGCATTCTTTGCACAGCATCGGCATGTTCGGTATATTGGATGTATTCCAGTTTTTCAGACAATTTACTGTTGCGGATATAATGGAGCGTTTTTCCATCCGTAGGCCCCACCAGTTCAATTTTCAGATGTTGCGCAAAATCAGGATTTCCATCCATCAATTCCTCCAGCACATCCCACAACACCGGTGAAAAACGATCGGCTCCGAGTGTACCGTAATGTCCGATCACAAATTCATTCTTCCGCTCCTCCACGGGCGATTCAAAATCTGCTTCGTCGAAGCCGTTGGTCACTACTTCTACTTTTTTTCCGGAAAGTTCGCGGTAGAACTCCGCCATGGTTGGCGTCACCACCACCATTTGATCTGCTCCTTGTGCTACTTCCTTCTCCAGCTTCGCATGTTTTCTTTTAGCCCGATCTCCGAGCTGAAACAGAACTGCGTGATCCATATCACTCC
>CALDPJ010000178.1 GCA_937911795.1 uncultured Flavobacteriales bacterium
CTTTGGAAACATCCGTCTGACGTTATATCACCGGCAGTTCCTTCAATAATTCCGCCTTGTGAGCAGTTGTCTGACCAGATGTTAAAGAGTTGCGGCCAGTCGGTATTGCATCCTTCGAGGGTAAAATCATCGACCGGAACCAGTATGGGATCTTCAGTGTCTAATATTTGGATTATCTGTACACAGCTGGATTCATTACCAACGGCGTCTGCTGCTGTCCAGGTTCTGTGAATTTCAGAGCTGAAAGCACAATTTCCCTGGAATACTTCATCTTCATAAGTGATAACAGGATTCGGGTCGCAATCTACGGCTGTTGCAGAACCTGTGAATTCAGGTGCTGTGCTTTCAAAGCAAGAAAGTACTATGTCATCCGGGCATGTGATGATTGGAGGTTCGGTTTCAAGAAATATGCTTACTGTGCTTTCTACCGGATTTGCGTTATCGGAAGTTGCTACAGCGGTGTTCGAATGCGTTGCCGGTGGAGCCAGTACATTGGCAGAAATCTGTATCGATGCCGATTCACCAGCGGCAAGAATTCCAATATTATACGTTAAAGTATTTCCTGTGAATGATGCGCCGGCGATTGGGGCACCTACTATTTGAAAGGAGTTGTAACCTGAAGGAAATTCATCCGTGATTACCACATTCAGCGCATCCAGATTATATTCACCGCCGGTATTGGTTACAGTCAGTGTAAAGGTAACCTCGTCGCCAACACACACCGGGCCGCTGGTAACTACTTTGCTAATGGCGAGTTCTGTCCCGCAGATCGTATTTACAGCCTGTGAAATGGCGCCTGTGAGATCTGAAAACGGAGGAGTTGAGTAATCGTCTGTGAAGATGCTTCCGCCAACTTCGAAATGATCGGGACCGGAAACATCAATTAGATTATTAATAATAACGAGATCTGAAATACCAATGGTGAAAATATGTTTTCCCTGGTTTTTCAAAACATTGGCAGCGTCAACCGCCTTATTGAGGGCTGTAGAATAATTAAAACTGTTCGTAATTGCTGCTTCCACCGTTCCATTGGAGCAGTTCCCACCAGAATTTACATTATAGGCCGTTGGATCACCATCTGTAAAGAAAAACACAATATCTGCCGGGAGTCCCTGCGCATCGGTCAAAGCGTCTTCCCAATTCGTCCATCCCACGCATGGCCATATACTAACCGGGGAATAGCTTTGGCCTAAATAGTTTGAATATAA
>CALDPJ010000179.1 GCA_937911795.1 uncultured Flavobacteriales bacterium
CAGAACGTCGTGAGACAGTTCGGTCTCTATCTGTTGTGGGCGTTAGAAATTTGAGAGAACCTGACTCTAGTACGAGAGGACCGAGTTGGACGAACCTCTGGTGTATCAGTTGTGCCGCCAGGTGCAGCGCTGAGTAGCTAAGTTCGGATGAGATAAGCGCTGAAAGCATCTAAGCGCGAAACTCACCTCAAGATGAGATTTCTTTTAAGGGTCGTTATAGACGATGACGTTGATAGGTTGCAGGTGTAAAGGCAGTAATGTCAAAGCCGAGCAATACTAATTACCCGTAGGCTTTGAGAAACGTTGGAATTTCAAAATTTAGAGATTTAGCTTAAACAAGATGTCAATCTTATTGGTGCCCATTCATTTGGGCCACGATTTTTGGTGACTATTGCATTGGGGTCCACCTCTTCCCATTCCGAACAGAGAAGTTAAGCCCATTAGCGCAGATGGTACTGGAGTAACATCCGGGAGAGTATGTCGTCGCCTCTTTTAAAAAACCCCAGTCGGTTCTCCGGCTGGGGTTTTTTCGTTTTGTCGCGGAAACGATACTGGTCTCCATAAACATTATTTACAATATATACTTCAGATCGGGAGAGCCCCGCTTTTCGCGGGATCACTTCGTACCGGTGGTTTGCCTCGACTACGTCTCTCAAACCACTGTACTCAGATGATATGTCGTCGCCTCTTTTAAAGAACCCCAATCGGTTCTCCGGCTGGGGTTTTTTCGTTTTAGGCGATCAAGAATCGCAGATTTGATACAGCGTTATTTCAGGAGGTTTGGTTATGTTTGAATAAACTTCCTACTATGAAAATTTCTACACTTTTTATTTCCTTGGTTCTGCTGTCTTTTTCCGATCTAAAGTCACAAGATATCTGGCCACACGAGGATGCAGAATGGTATCTGCACCGGGAAGCCTGTTTTACACCTAATATTCTCAGCCATTATGAAGTTAATGGTACAGAATTGATCGGAGGAAAGGAATGTACTGTATTACATCGCACTACTTACAGTTCCTGGGGAGAAAATTATGAATCCAATCATTACGTTTTCTTTAATGGTGATACGGTTTTCTGGTATTTTGAAGAAAATTTTCACCCCTTGTTGTGCTTTAATCTGGAGGAAGGTGATACCTGGTTTCCTTTGCCGGAAGATTCTTTACAAACCGGGCCGGACTGTATCTATTCGGGTATGACGATTAACAATAAGAGTACGGTCGAGTACAACGGGCAATCATACCGCCAGATTACCATTTCACCCGAAGTTTCTGAACCTGAGGAGTGGGAGGACCCTTGGCCATCAATTGTGTGGTTCGGCACTTTTAACGAGCGAACTTTTGTACAGACCGCACAATATGCTTCCTCGTGGTTTTTCCCCGAGTACAATATGTGTGATGCAATTGTAGAGTGGGATTGCCCCACTTTTGCTTGTTATTCCGATAGCGAAATAAATATTCAGGCTACGGAAGAAGCGTGCGACTATCCGTTGTGGGTTTCTGTGGACGAATCCGAAATGAACAAATCATTGATTTTTCCAAACCCTGTAAAGACTGGTGATGATATTTATTTCAATACATCTATCAGAATTGTTTCCATAAGGGTTTTTGACTTGTCTGGTAAATTGCTGGTAGAAAGAAGCAATCCCGGAACAACTGTGACTTTGGAGGTGTCGCCCGGTCAGTATTTAACGCAGATTAAAAAAATTGATGGATCCGAAGAAGTCGGTAAATTGATTGTAATTCCCTAACTACAATTCTCCTTAGGTCTTCTGCTTCTTCTTCTTCGCCGCAGGAAAGAGGATGTTGTTCAGAATTAAACGGTATCCCGGTGAATTCGGGTGAAGGTTTAAATCGGTAGGTGGGTCACCGACAAGATGCCGGTAATCTTCGGGATCGTGACCGCCGTAAAATGTCCATTGCCCGCGGCCAAACTGTCCATGAATGTATTTTGCGGTATTCAAAGCCTTTGACTCACCGAGAATCAGCACGTCAGATTTGATATATTGTTTTGAGAAAGACGTGGTCTGCCCCATAAATCCTTTAATTACCCGCGTATGGTTTTGTGTCAACATCGTTGGAACGATATCCCATTTCGCCGAAAATTCAAAGAGCGAAAATAAATCGCTTGGTTGCGGTGTACGGGCATGAATGGTAGTTCCGTCAATCGACGAGAATTCGTATTTATACGGATCCATTTCCAGCTGAAAATCCTTAAAGGCAAATGTGTTGCTGAAATCCAGTCGCGATTGCGCACTCGGATCCGCCGGATCACCATCAAACATTGATTCGACAATATCCACGTTTTCTGCCGCCAGGGCAATGTCATAAGTGTCCGTACCCGAGCACATCGTGAACAAGAAACCACCGCCTGCGGTATACTCACGAATCTTCTGAGTGACCGCGCGTTTTAGTTCCGAAACTTTAGAAAATCCAAGGGCAACGGCATCCGCTTCTGCCTCCTGCACCTGTTCGCGATACCACGGTGCATTTCTGTAGGCACTGTAGAATTTCCCATACTGACCGGTGAAATCTTCGTGGTGAAGGTGAAGCCAGTCATATTTCGGCAATTCCATATTGATGATTTCGGTGTCGTAAATAACGTCATACGGAATCTCAGCATAGGTGAGAACCAGCGTAACAGCATCATCCCAGGGCAATTTACTTTTTGGTGAATACACCGCAATCTTCGGGGATTTTTCGAGCTTCACCACTTCCATATTCACCTCGGGATCCGCGATCTCGCGCAGGATGTTGGCAGCCTGAACATCAGCGATGATCTGAAAGGTTACGCCGCGAATCACGCATTCTTCTTCCAGACTTGGCAAATGTTCAATTAAAAAGCTTCCTCCTTTGTAGTTGAGCAGCCATTCGACATCAACTTCGTTCTGTAAAACCCAATAGGCAATTCCGTATGCCTTTAAATGATTCTTTTGGGTGTCATCCATGGGGATCAGCAATTTCGCTGAAAACAACGGAGCACTCATCAACAGAAAAACAACACATGCTATCAGACCTCTGACGCTTTTATTCATCTTTATCACCATCGCTTGTTTTGAGAAACCGAACTTTCGTAAAAATCACTCGTTCCTATTGAGTTATAAAGGTACAAAACGACCCGCGAAGGAAAAAAGTACACCGTAGACTTTGTTTGGTTCAGCAGTATCAACTGAAACTGCTGTCCAGGTCAATGCTAAAGTCATCATCATCGTCGTCATCGTCTCCCATGTCATCCATCCGCGAAGGACGTGTAATGGTGGTGGGCGCATCGAATTCGGTATTGGGCGCTATGTTTCCTTCGTTATCGAAGGCGTAGCTGTCCAGGTTATCGAACTTGGCGAGGGTGTCGTGGAAGCGTAGTTTTACGGAATCCAGTGCACCGTTTCGGTGTTTGGCCACAATAATTTCACCTACGCCCAAAGCAGATTCACCATTTTCGTACTGCGTGATGTTGTAGTATTCGGGACGATAGATAAAAGTCACGAGGTCGGCATCCTGCTCGATAGCTCCGGATTCACGAAGGTCGGAAAGTTGTGGTCGTTTATCGCCACCACGCGTTTCTACCGATCGGTTAAGCTGTGACAGCGCAATAATAGGCACATTCAACTCCTTTGCCAGACCTTTCAGCGAGCGCGAAATCGTACTGATTTCCTGTTCGCGGTTGCTGCCTCCTTTATTGTCTCCACCGGCTGTCATCAATTGCAGGTAGTCAATAATGATCAACTCTATTCCGTGCTGCGCTTTTAACCGGCGTGATTTGGCGCGCAGCTCAAAGATCGACAGCGCCGGGGTGTCATCGATAAACAACGGCGCATCGGTTAGTTTGGTGATACGCGAATGCAACTGGTGAAATTCATGTTCCTGCAGGGTTCCTTTTCGAAGTTTCTCGGCAGAAATTTCGGTTTCACTGGCGATAAGTCTGTTTACGAGCTGAAGTGAAGACATCTCGAGAGAGAATACCGCTACCGGTCGTTGGAATTGAACAGCGACGTTTCGAGCCATTGAAAGCACAAAAGCCGTTTTTCCCATACCCGGACGTCCGGCCATAATGATGAGATCCGATTTCTGCCATCCGCCCGTGAGGCGGTCGAGGTTGTGGAATCCGGTTGGGACACCGCTCAATCCGTCTTCGTTCTTACCGGCATCTTCAATCTGTTGAATGGCTTCGGCCATCAGATTGCTCATCTTATCGTAATCTTTCCGAATGTTTCCTTCGGCAACTTTATAAAGATTTTGCTCGGCTTTATCGAGCAGATCAAATACGTCGGTGGATTCGTCAAACGCATCCCGTACAATTTGTGTTGAAATCCTGATCAACTCGCGCAGAATGTGCTTTTGCGAAATAATCCGTGCGTGAAACTGGATGTTGGCTGCCGATGCAACCTTGTTGGTCAGTTGACTGATATAGTACGGACCGCCCACTTCATCGAGTTCGCCTTTTTTACGCAAACGATGGGTAACGGTAAGAATATCGATCGGCTCTGACTCTCCGAACAATTCGAAAATTGCACTGAAAATTTTCTGATGTGCTTCTTTGTAGAAACTCTCGGGTTGCAGAATTTCAATTCCTTCGTTTACGGCATTTTTTTCTAGCATCATTGCTCCCAATACAGCCTCCTCGAGTTCTACTGCCTGGGGTTGTAATTTTCCTCCATCTACCAATGCAGCAGGCAATCCCTGTGCTTTTAACTTCGATCCTACTACTTCTAATCCTGCCATTTTTTCTTTTTATTTCGAGCCCTCAAAATTACACTACCCTTATTCCCTCAAAAGAAATAACCGATTTTGATATGATATATTTATCAAAAAATGATGTGAACAATTGTTCATTAAAAATACGTTTTAAACGAGGCTTTCATATCTTGTTGGGATGCGAGTAATTAACAATCTGTCGTTATTCATTTTGGTCTTTTTGCTGGCCGTAGCCTGTAAAAAAGAGGGCGACGGCACTGGTCCGGAAGTAGAATGGACGCATCCGACTCAATTTACCACCCTGTCATCGATAGATACATTTCTGGTAAAAGCCAGCATTTCTGATCCCGATGGAGTACGGCGCGTTTCGGTTCACCTGACCGATCCGATGGGAAACAGCCTCGCGTCGATGGGTGATGTTCAGCCGAATTTAAGCAGCTATGAGTTAAGCAAATCTTTTTACCTGAACCGGCCCGATTTACCGGCAGGAGTTTATTATCTGAAACTGGAGGCGTACGATGAATTCCACAGCACCAGTATATTTCGCGAAATTTCCATTCACCCGATCCCGTTGCTATTGCTTTCTACTGTGATTGCTCAGGGGGAAGGCGGTAGCTCCCAAATTGCGGTGTATGATGACGGAAATCCTGCGTGGACCAGTATTGCCGTGAATGCAGGAGATGTTATTCAGATCGAGTCAAATCATCAGGATGGTTGGGTAATGGCCGTGACTGGTGAGACGGGGAAAATTACCGCTTTCGCGTATCCGGATTACAGCGAACAATGGAGTTTTGAAATT
>CALDPJ010000180.1 GCA_937911795.1 uncultured Flavobacteriales bacterium
TTAGAAGACGGCGAACCGATTTGGATCAAATGTTCCTTTCTCCTCCCTCCAAACAATTCCCCATCGAACATTATCTTTGCCCCAAATTACCTTTGGAATGAAGCACAACTTTGTAAAAGAACTCGAATGGCGCGGCCTGATTCACGACATGACCCCGGGAACCGAAGAACAACTCCAAAAGGAGATGACCACCGGTTACGTAGGCTTCGACCCCACCGCTGATTCTTTACATATTGGAAATCTGATTCCGATTACGCTGCTCACGCATTTTCAGCGCTGCGGCCACAAACCGCTTGTGCTGGTGGGTGGAGCTACCGGAATGGTCGGTGATCCTTCCGGGAAATCCGAAGAACGAAAACTACTCACTCCGGATATCATACAACACAACCTGCAGGCACAGCAAAAGCAACTCGAAAAATTCCTCAACTTCACCGATGGAGAAAACGCGGCCGAAGTAGTCAATAATTACGACTGGTTTCAGCATTTTGGTTTTCTGGAGTTTATTCGCGACGTGGGCAAGCACATTACCATCAGCTATATGCTCGCGAAAGATTCGGTAAAAACCCGGCTCGAAACAGGCATGTCTTTTACCGAGTTCAGCTACCAGCTTATTCAGGGGTATGACTTTTACCACTTGCATCACCTGAAGAACTGCAAACTGCAAATGGGTGGTTCCGACCAATGGGGAAACATCACAACCGGAACAGAAATTATTCGACGAAAAGCGCAAGGCGAGGCGTTTGCGCTGACTGCTCCGCTGGTTAAAAAAGCCGACGGTTCGAAGTTCGGAAAAAGCGAGGGTGGCAACATCTGGCTCGACCGGAACAAAACATCGCCGTACAAATTCTACCAGTTCTGGCTCAACAGCAGCGACGAAGATGTGGCCAAGTACATTCGCTTATTTTCGCTGAAAGAAAAAGCCGAAATCGAAGAACTGGAGGCCCGGCACGCAGAAGCGCCTCATGAGCGTTTGCTGCAAAAAGAACTCGCTGCCGAAATGACAACGCGGATACACAGCGCACAGGATCTCGAAACAGCTATTGAAGCATCACAAATTCTCTTCGGGAAATCAACTTCAGAGTCCCTCAAAAAACTGAGCGAAGAAGATTTCCTGTCAGTTTTCGAAGGCGTACCACAGGCAACTGTAAGTGCTGATGTAATTGAAGAAGGCGTAGCAGTGGCAGATTTATTTTCCGAACACAGCGGATTCCTCGCCTCCAAAGGAGAAGCCCGTCGCGCATTGAAAGAAAATGCCCTCAGTATTAATAAGGACAAAGTATCGGAAGATGTGGTTGTAGGTGTGGATCATCTGATCAACCAGAAATACATCCTGCTGCAACGCGGCAAGAAGAACTATTTTTTGGTGATTGTAAATTGACCCTGTCGCGCCTCGCGCCTGTCGCGCGCTTGCAGCGCGTGACTGCGCGTCATTACTTCAATTAAAAACCCTTCCAAACCGAATATTTGCTAACAACGCTGGGTTTTGTAACGGAAAATTGGTGTAATTTTTCAGACTGATCGGATGCGCATACTGCAGCCCCCACGACAATCCGTATTTCTCTCCTAAACGGTGTCTGAAATCCAAGGCAATAAAAGGAGCGTGGCCTAAAATCTCATGTGTCCACTCGGCTACCGTATAATCATCCGGAAAATGATATTCTGTCTCGACTCGCAGAACCTGATGAAAACTGTAACCGAATTGAAAGTATATTTTGGAAGAAGCCATTGCGTTTTGCAAAACGCGTAGGGTCAAACCTACATTCGTTTCAAGAGAGCTGTATTGGCGTTTTGAAGCACACAAGTAGGTACAATAATCAGTTGCCTGTATCGCAGCAAAATATCTGAAATTCGGAACGATCATCAACCCCAGCTTGTCCGAAAACTGATACTGAGCCACGAGACCCGTACCGAAACTTGGATTTTCGGTCATTTCTGACAAACTGTTTGGGTGAAGGCCGGGGCTTACATTAACTCCACCAAAAAATTCACCCTTCTGACCGAATGTGGAAAGCGACAGCAACAGAAAAAACGGAGTTGTCAAATTACACCATTTAAAAATCAAGGGTCTCTTTTTTGAGCCATTGACGGAAAAATCAATGGTTTGTGCTGAACGAATATAGCTATTATTTAAATAAGGAACTTGTGCCGGATCGAGTCTATTTCTATCACCCAAAATAATTTTTACAGACGTCTTCGTTGTTTGGCGAATATTAAAAATAGTAGTACCTTCGCAGCCCGATTTTGGGATAGGAATATTTTTAACAAAGAATTGTTGACGTGAATACGCAGAGCTACAAAACGATTTCGGCCAATGTGAAAACGGTTCAAAAGGACTGGATTCTAGTGGATGCCGAGGACCAGGTGTTGGGACGATTGGCTACTCAGGTGGCCCGGATCATCCGCGGAAAACACAAAACCAATTTCACTCCCCACGTAGATTGTGGCGACAATGTAATTGTAATCAATGCCGAAAAGGTTAGACTAACCGGCAACAAGATGGAGGAAAAACTCTACATCCGTCACACCGGATTTCCAGGTGGACAGCGTGAACTTACCGCTGCTCAGTTGCTTCGCAGAAAACCGATTGCAATGGTTGAGAAAGCGGTAAAAGGTATGTTGCCAAAGAATAAACTCGGCAGCAAACTGTTTACCAACCTGTACGTGGTAGCGGGCGACAAACACAACCACGAAGCGCAAAAACCGAAAACCATTAAACTGGAAGACATTAAATAATCGCATCCTATGGAGATCAATAATAAAGTCGGCAGAAGAAAGAATGCAGTTGCCCGTGTTTACCTTTCAGAAGGTACTGGTAAAATCACGATCAACAAACGCGATGCTTCCGAGTATTTCAATACCATGATTTTACGCTACCGCGTCAATCAACCATTTATCGCTACCCAAACCGAAGGTAAATTCGATGTAAAAGTAAACGTCGATGGCGGTGGATTTACCGGTCAGGCCGATGCAATCCGACTCGGAATTGCTCGTGCACTTACCGAAAGAGATCCTGAGTTTCGCCCAATGTTGAAAACCGACAGCCTTTTGACCCGTGACCCACGTATGGTGGAGCGTAAAAAACCAGGTCAGAAAAAAGCGAGAAAGAAATTCCAATTCAGCAAACGTTAATTCCCTCTGGAGTTAAGGTTGGTTTAGTATCCAAATTGCTGAGACTGCACGAAGCACTACTCAGCAATTGCACAATCAGAGAATGTAAACCTAAAACACATCATGTCTAGAACAACTTTTAAAGAATTACTGGATGCCGGAGTACACTTCGGTCACCTCAAGCGCAAATGGAATCCCAACATGGCTCCGTACATCTTCGGAGAGAAAAAAGGAATCCACGTTATCGACCTGAATAAAACGGTCATTAAGCTCGATGAAGCAGCCAATGCGATGAAACAAATCGCAAAATCTGGCCGCAAAATTCTTTTCGTCGCTACCAAAAAACAAGCTAAAGATCTCGTTGCCGAGCGCGTAAAAGCTACCGGAATGCCATACGTTACAGAACGATGGTCAGGAGGAATGCTCACCAACTTCGGAACCATCCGACGTGCTGTGAAACGCATGAGCACGATCGACAAAATGCAGACCGACGGAACGTTTGACAACATCTCCAAAAGAGAAAAACTGCAGATTCTGCGTCAGCGTGACAAACTGGAAAAAACACTCGGAAGTATCGCCGATATGACCAGAGTTCCTGCTGCGATTTTCATCGTTGACATCAACAAAGAACACATCGCTTTGTCTGAAGCTAAAAAGCTGAACATCCCCACCTTTGCGATGGTAGACACCAATTCTGACCCGAACAAAGTAGACTTTCCGATCCCCTCCAACGATGATGCCACCAAATCAATTGCCGTTGTTCTCGACGCAATGATTGCTGCCGTCGAAGAAGGAATAGGTGAGCGCAAATCAGATCGCGACAAAAAGGACGAAGCTGATAAAGCAGCTAAAGACAAAAAAGAAGCAGCCGCAAAAAAAGAAGCAGCTGACAGCGAAAAGCAGAAAAGCGAAGCTGTAGAATCTGAAAAAAAGGAAGTAGAGTAAATCAACTATAAAACATTTACGAGCAATGAAGATTACCGCTGCAGATGTAAACAAGCTTAGAAAGCAAACCGGAGCAGGAATGATGGATTGCAAAAACGCTTTGGTTGAGGCCGAAGGAGATTTTGATGCAGCCGTTGATATTCTTCGCAAGAAAGGCCAGAAAGTGGCTGCAAAGAGAAGCGATCGCGAAGCAATGGAAGGTTTGGTTCTTGCCAAAACCACCGCCGATGGTAAAAAAGGTGTGATGGTTGTGGTAAATTGCGAAACCGATTTCGTAGCCAAAAACGAAGACTTTGGTGCCTTTGCCAATAAAATTCTCGATGCTGCCATCGCCCAGAATCCTGCTGATATCGAAAGCCTGAAGCAATTGTCATTCGACGGCAATGGCATGACCATCGGAGATAAAATTATCGAGCAAACCGGTGTTATCGGAGAGAAAATCGACCTTTCGGGTTACGAGCAATTAACGGCCGAAACCGTATATGCCTACAATCACCCGGGAAATAAACTGGCCTCAATGGTTGGTTTGAACAAAAGCGGAAACCTCGATGATATCGCCAAAGACGTGGCCATGCAGGTTGCGGCTATGAATCCGGTTGCGCTCAACGAAGACGAAGTTCCTCAGACTGCCATCGACCGCGAAATTGAGGTGGGTAAGGACCAGGCAATCCAGGAAGGTAAACCCGCAGAAATGGCTGAGAAAATTGCCATGGGCCGGTTGAAAAAGTTCTTCCAGGAAAACACCTTGCTGAACCAGCAGTTCATCAAAGACAATAAAAAATCCATTGCGCAGTATCTGAAAGAATACGACGGCGACCTTTCGGTCACCGGATTCAAACGGATTGCGCTCGGCGAATAGTTAAAGGATTAATAAAAAGAGAGAATTCAGGTTCTCTCTTTTTTTTGTTATCATTGGCGCGCACTAGCCACCGGACGATCACAACATGAAATATCAACGCGTTTTACTCAAATTGAGCGGGGAAGCCCTGATGGGGGAGAAGCAATTTGGCATCGACAATTCGCGGTTGATGCAATATGCCCAGGAAATCAAGGATGCGGTAGAGACCGGCGTGGAAATGGCCATTGTTATTGGCGGCGGAAACATATTTCGGGGTGTGCAGGCTGTTGAAGGCGGAATGGAGCGAACTCAGGGAGATTATATGGGAATGCTGGCCACGATGATTAACAGCATGGCACTGCAATCAGCCCTCGAATCCATCGATGTTCAAACAAGGTTGATGTCGGCCATAAAAATGGAACAGATTGCCGAACCATTTATCCGCAGAAGAGCCATCCGTCACCTCGAAAAAGGCCGTGTAGTAATATTCGGAGCAGGTACCGGAAACCCATTCTTTACCACCGATTCGGCCGCGTCGCTGCGGGCTATTGAGGTCAACGCCGATGTGATTCTGAAAGGAACACGCGTTGATGGAATCTACAGTGCCGATCCTGAAAAAGATCCGGAAGCTGTGAAATACGAAACTATTTCGTTTGATGAGGTGTATCGCAAAGGGCTGAATGTAATGGACCTAACGGCTTTTACACTGTGCAACGAAAACAAATTGCCCATCATTGTTTTTAACATGAATGAAAGAGGAAACCTGCAGGAAGTAATTGCCGGTGAATCTATTGGTACTCTGGTTGAATTTAATGCTTAAATCCATGAACGAAGAAGTAACATTCATCATCGATTCTGCCCGGGAGGGAATGCAAAAAGCAATTGATCACCTGACAACGGAACTTCAGAAGATCCGGGCGGGAAAGGCTTCTCCTTCCATGCTCGATACTGTAAATGTCAATTATTACGGTGCCACTACTCCGCTGAGTCAGGTGGCCAACATCAATACACCGGATGCCAAAACGATTATCATTCAGCCCTGGGAAAAGAGCATGCTCGATGAAATCTCTAACTCTGTACTGACCGCTAATATTGGCCTCGCTCCACAAAACAACGGAGATGTTTTGATCATCACGTTGCCACCCCTTACCGAAGAGCGCCGCCGCGAACTGGTGAAAAAAGCGCGGGCCGAAGCCGAACACGCAAAAGTCGGAATCCGGAATGCGCGCAAGGAAGCCAACGATGAAATCAAAAGTTTGCAGAAAGAAGGATTGTCTGAGGATGAAGCCCGCATTGCTGAAGACGCGGTTCAGGAAATGACGAAGGAATTTACTATTAAATGCGACGCTATCGTCGACCGCAAGGAAGAGGATATTATGAAGGTATGATTCAGTACAAGAATCCGGCAGCCCAAAGCGGAAGTATCTTGCCATATCCCACTTCAATTTGATCCTTCACGATATACGAATTGTTCGTCTGATCAATTTGTTTCTTCTCTTTGTTTCTCCCGCCGATTTCGAAAGTAGCGCCATTCTGAAAAAAATCACCTTTCGTTGAAGGGAGCTCCGGATTTCCACAGGCCGCAAGTTGAGAGGCAAAGAATGTTTCCCGGATATTGCCGGTGTCGGGTCGGGAGGAAATGGCATGGATGAGATTGGTGTTGTCCAGATATAATTTGTCTGCTTTGCCCAAAGTGCGAAGGCTTTTACCATGAGTGTTAAGCATTCTTATCAATCCGGCTCGTTCCATATAGCCAAAATATTCCGGCAGTAGCCGTGGTGAAATCTCCGTCAATGTGGCAATTTTTGCAAGATTGGGCTTAAAAGGAACACTACCTGCCACGATCATCAATAGCCGCTTTAGTTTCTGACCGGTATGTGGTTTTAGCCCGAGATGTTTTACCAGGTCGATATCAATTATTTTATTCATGATGCCCTGTAGCCGGACATCATAATCTGCTTCCATAAAAAAGGGATAATATCCGGATTGAAGGTAAGCAGCAAAATCTTTCAGTGGAGTATCCACTACAGGTAGCTTATTATTCAAAAAGTTCTCGAAACCAATCACCGGAAATTCTGTGCCCCGCGTAAAATTCAGATACTCCCGAAAAGACATTCCTTTAAAGTCATAAGCGATGACGCGACGGCTTAAATCAGCACTTCCATGCTGAATGTCGAGAATAGAACTCCCGGAGAAAATAACCTGAAGCTGAGGAAAGGAATCGTAAATCAACTTTATTTCGCGCGACCAATTCGGATATTGATGGATTTCATCGATGCACAGCCGGGTGCCTCCGAGTTTTACGAAATCCTGCGCAAAGTCAAAAAGGGAGGTCGAAGAGAAATACAGATTTTCTGCGGAAACAAACAGTGAACTGTTTTCGGTGTTTTGAGCTGCGAGGTATTGAAGCATCAGCGTTGTTTTCCCGACACCCCGGGCACCCGTTATGGCAATCAGACGGTGGTCCCAGTTTATTTTAGAAAACAGATACCGCTTAAATGTATCCGGCGTTCGGGAAATCAAATTATTACTGATGCTGAATAATCCTTCCATGCAAACAAAAGTAGTAAACTATTCACTACAGTGAACGAAATCGACATAAAAATGTTCAGTGTACTGAATAAATGGGGTACTTATTGACGCACTACGCCTCCGACCAAACCTTTGTGCCCTCCGTACAATTGGTACAGATATCAATTTCTGAGCGGGAGCGCAATAAACTCCTGCGGAAACCGGTGTATTCTTGGCCGTACCAGATATCCTTCAGCGATTCTTTTTTTAAATCTCCCATCCGGTGTTTGGCATCTTTGTCAAAACAACAGGGTACCACAAGCCCATCCCAGGTTACAACGCAGCCCTGCCACATCCGCCAGCACTGGTTGAGTAGTTTGTT
>CALDPJ010000181.1 GCA_937911795.1 uncultured Flavobacteriales bacterium
GAATTGGCTCCAACAGGCTGGACAGCTCTTGGCACGGGTGAAGTATTGTATGTCGGACCAGAAACAGATGCAGGTGGAGAAACCGCTTTAGACTTCGATCAGGCCATCATCAAAAGCGAATGTGAAGATTTCATTCGAATTCCGTTTTCGCAATTTGAGCCGGGAACATATGAATGGATTCGGGTTTCGCTGTCCTACCAGAATTACGATATTGAATACAAATTCGCCGGTAATATATATTCCGGCACATTGGCTAGTTTTATTGGGTTCAACAACTATATCACCTCCTACCAAATTAAAAATGAAGTTGTTGAGGTGAATGACGATAAACTACAAGGTTTTTGGGGATTTGAAACCACTGTTCTCGCATTTACTCAAACCTTGGAGGGACAGGCCTCCGGCACCACAGTACCCAATCCGCTGTTCCAACAGGCTCCTATTCCTGAGGGTTCCTGTGTAGTTACCGGTCCTTTTAACAATCCGCTCAACATCACCGGTGATGAAACCGAAGATATTGTGATTGTGCTTTCGCTCAGCACCAACAAAAACTTTGAATGGATTGATATCAACGATGATGGACTGTACGAACCGCTCAATGCAGATTTAACTCCAACAGGAGAATGGCCGGTTGACATGGGAGTTCGCGGTCTGGAAGCGAAGGTTTTGGACTAAATACGAAAGTAAAATTCTTAAACCTCAACATTCACTTGAATGTTGAGGTTTTTTACTGCCCTACATTAGAAACTCCAGTATTGCCAACGGGAAATTTTATCGCGGTAGATTCCTTTCAGATCCACAAAAATACCGTCGCCATTCAGAAATGTTGCAAAATAATCTTCATCCAGATTGCAATAGGCATCGTGATTGACAGCCACTATAACGGCGTCGTACGTTCCCGACGGTGAAGGAGACATTTCAAAATGGTATTCCTGTTTTATTTCTTCGGGATGCGCATACGGATCGATAACATCCACATCCACGCTGAATGACTTCAGTTCGTTGACAACATCCACCACCTTCGAATTGCGGATGTCCGATACGTTTTCCTTGAAGGTCGCGCCCATGATCAATACCCGGCAACCGTTGATGTTTTTGCCTTTGGCGATCATCTTCTTCACGGTTTGCTTGGCGGCATAACCTCCCATGCTATCGTTCACGAACCGACCGGAATTGATGATCTGCGCGTGATAGCCCAGCTGCTTCGCCTTGTGTGTCAGATAATACGGATCCACTCCAATGCAATGCCCTCCCACCAATCCGGGGCGGAAATTCAGAAAGTTCCATTTGGTTCCGGCGGCTTCGAGCACCTCGTAGGTGTTGATGCCCAAACGGTTGAAGATGATGGACAACTCATTAATCAGCGCGATGTTCACGTCGCGTTGCGTATTTTCAATAATCTTTGCTGCTTCGGCCACTTTTATGGATGAGGCGCGGTGAACGCCGGCATCTACCACCAGCTCGTAGGTTTTTGCAATATTATCTGCAGATTCATCATCACACCCCGCCGACACTTTTACAATACTGCGCAGCGTATGTTCCTTATCACCGGGATTGATGCGCTCAGGAGAATATCCAACCTTGAAATCTTCCATGAATTTCAATCCGGATTCTGCTTCCAGTACCGGCACACAATCATCCTCGGTACAACCCGGATATACCGTCGATTCGAACACCACATAATCTCCTTTTTTCAGCACCTTGCCAACGGTTGAGGAAGCCGATAACACCGGTTTGAGATCCGGAATTTTGTTGTGGTCAATGGGCGTTGGAACCGCAACAATATAAAACGTTGCCGCGCGGAGATCTTCCGGATTGGCGGTAAATTCAATGTCGCATCCTTCAAAATCGGATGCTTCGAGTTCGTTGCTTGGGTCTACATTGTTCTGCATCATCCGGATCCGTTCCGGGTTGATATCAAAACCAATCACCTTTAATTTTTTCGCAAATTCGAGTGCAATGGGCAATCCTACATATCCCAGGCCAATTACGGCCAGTTTGGTCTCCTTCTTTATGAGTTTATCGTAAATCATTTTTCTCCGTTGCTGAATATTTTTTGTTGATCTCTTAGTGCATAAATGCGCTCAATAATTTCCACGACTTTCAATCCTTCCAGGGCATTGGTGGTGGCACTCGTCCGGTTTTTGATGGTGTCTACCACGTTTCCGATGATGTAGTGATGGTTGGCTGCGCTGCCCTTGTAAAATCCGTAATCATTGGCCGGACTCGAAGCTTCCAGTTCGGGCATTTCGTATTGATCTACATGACAATATTCCACCTCGTTCATATACTGACCGCCCACCTTCACACTTCCTTTGCTGCCGATGATGGTGATGCTGCTTTCGAGGTTTTTGTCCCATACTGCAGTCGAATAATTGATGCTTCCCATTCCGCCGTTGATGAATCGGAAACTTACAAAGCCCGAATCCTCAAAATCGGTGGTTTCGTGGTGATTAAAATCAGCGAATTTTCCCTGAATGTCCTTAATGTCACCAAACAACCAGTACATGATATCAATGAAGTGAGAGAACTGCGTGAAGAGTGTTCCGCCATCCAGATCCTGCGTTCCTTTCCAACCCGCCTTTTGATAGTAGCGGTCATCCCGGTTCCAGTAGCAATTGATCTGAACCATAAACACATCTCCCAGGCGTTCGCTTTCGATCATATCCTTCAGCCAGACTGACGGTGGAGAATATCTATTCTGCATCACCCCAAACACGTGCCGCGACATTTGCAGCGATTTAAAAATCACCTGCTCGCAACTTGCTTTTGTGAGCCCCATCGGTTTCTCGCAAACCACGTGTTTCTTGTGTTCGAGCGCCAGTAGTGATTGTTTTGCATGCAATCCATTGGGCGAACAAATCGTCACTACATCAATATCCAGATCGCTGGCCAACATGGCTTCTATCGACGGAAAAAACGGCACATCGTATGCTTCGATTCCCAGCTCTGACCGATCGCGCACGTCGCACATCGCCACCAATTGCGACTCTTCGTTTCGGACAATCATTTCGGCGTGTCGCTTGCCAATATGGCCGCAACCCACTACGGCAAATTTTACTTTATCGGTTTCTTTCATCCCTTTTTTAGCTTTTCAACTGCCCCGTTTCGGAGGATATATTTTTCACCGCTCTCTTCACATTCGGCTTCACCGTTTTCATCGAACTCCAGACGATGGCCGTATTCGCTCATCCAACCGATTTGTCGGGCAGGATTTCCAACCACCAGTGCATAGTCAGGAACCGCTTTTGAGACCACGGCACCCGCACCAATAAACGCATACTTTCCGATATCATGTCCACAAATAATCGTTGCGTTGGCACCGATACTGGCACCTTTCTTCACAAGTGTGCGGGTATATTGATCTCTTCGGACAATAGCGCTTCTTGGATTGATGATGTTGGTGAACACCATCGACGGCCCCAGAAAAACATCGTCTTCGCAGATCACGCCGGTATAAATCGACACATTGTTCTGAACTTTGACGTTATCTCCGAGGATTACACCCGGTGAGACCACTACATTCTGGCCCAGGTTGCAGTTTTTACCGAGTTTGCACCCGGGCATCAGGTGAGAGAAATGCCAGATTTTGGTGCCGTCTCCAATCTCACAACCTTCGTCGATTACGGCCGTTTCGTGCGCGAAATAATTCATCGGTCAGTTGACAATGTAGCCTTCAAAAGTATTGTGATCTTTTTTGTGCAGTTCCTCTGCAGACAGCGATCTAAAGTAAGCGTAAGTTCGCTTTAATCCTTCGGCCCGGTTCACCTGCGGTTCCCATTTCAGAACTTTTCTGGCCAATGTTATATCCGGCTGCCGTTGTTTCGGATCATCCTGCGGCAACGGCTGAAACACGAGTTTCTGATCGGTGCCGGTGAGCCTGATAATTTCACTGGCAAAATCCAGAATCGAAATCTCATCCGGGTTACCGATGTTCACCGGCTCTGCGAAATCACTCATTAACAAACGATGAATTCCTTCCACCAGGTCATCAACATAGCAAAACGACCGGGTCTGAGATCCGTCGCCAAAAACGGTAATATCCTCTCCGCGCAGTGCCTGACCGATAAATGCCGGCAACACACGTCCATCGTTGAGGCGCATTCGCGGGCCATAAGTATTGAATATTCTCACGATTCGTGTTT
>CALDPJ010000182.1 GCA_937911795.1 uncultured Flavobacteriales bacterium
ACCTGCTTGTCGATGGTATCGTTGGTCAGTTCAAAAAATATCGAAGAAGGTACTGTCGGGTATAAAAATGCGGTAGGATTGTCCAGGTTCCCAGTTGTGTCGGAGTTCGAATTTCCGGGGAGATGTTGTGCCTGTCCAGTCAAAATCCAACAAAACCGAATCTCTGAAAAGTTGTATTCGCTGGGTGTCTACACGAACAACCGGATGATTGAAGGAAAACCGCATCGGCTGATAAGGATTGAAATTGTACAACAAATTATCCCTGATCATCATTTCCGGATTGACATCATTCTTTCTTCGGTTCAGTTTCCAACGAATGGTATCCTGAAACGCAGGTGCTGCCGATACGAGAACCTTTATTTCTTCCAGCTCCGGATACTCGCTACGGTTGCGAAACCAGGTGGTCACCGTATCACCCACCACACCCCTTTCTGAAATGAGTTCGTACCGCTCATCCAGTGGCTCAACAACAATACTATCGGCAGGTTGATAAAAGATAAGCCGGAGTTGGCCGTAAAAACTTTCTTCCCTGACATCAATATATTGGGCGCTGTCTGTTTCGTGAAACATGAGGATTTCCTGCGGGATGTTTGTGCTGTCGGGCATTCCGGGAACCACCAGAGAATCCACAAAACCCACCTTTTCTGCGGGTGGATTATACTGATAATTACTATTGTCATCCAGCAGTGCTAAAGCCCGGTAAGTCCCCGTGCGGATGTAATTGATTTCAAACTCGCCGCGCGCATTGGTTTTGCTGAAGTAATCCGGCAAACCTTTGGTGAGCATAGTATCGGAATGATTGCCGTACAACATCACCAGCGCTTCCCCAACAGGTTTTTGGTCGAAAGCATCCATAACCCTTCCTTTGAATTGCAAGGAATCCAGAAAACTTCCGGTTGAGAAAACATATTGAAACCCGCTTAGTTTGTTTCCTTCGGTGAGGTCTACGATGCCATCTCCAAAATTGATAACATAAGTCGTTTCTTCCTGCAACGGACTTTTTATGTCCACAATGAGTTTTTTTCCCTTCAGCCGGAAAACGGGCCGCTCGGGCATGGACGGATTGATGACGAGCTGTGTGCTGAGATTACGCAACTGAACAAATTCATCAAATTCAACAACTACTCTGGTGGCCGTAAAATGCGTACTGAAATTTTCGGGAACGGTCGAAAGAACAATCGGCGGATCCACATCCTGATCTCCACCGGTGGGCGGTTTCATTTGTGCGCAGGCTGTTACCAGCACCGATAGTACTACAAACAGAACAACGTATAACAGGAGTGATTTCAAATCAGCGTGGGGATATATTTTGCGAGAATTTCCAGATGCAACCGATCGGTTTCATCAAAAGTTGAAGTCTCGGTGTGATCAATGTCCAGTACCATCACTACCTTATTATTGGCATCGAAAACCGGAACAACAATTTCCGATCTCGAAAGCGCATCACAGGCAATATGACCCGGAAATTCATTGACATCCATTACTACCTGTGTTTCGCCTTTTTCCCAGGCGGTTCCGCAAACACCTTTCCCTCGTTTTATCCTCACACAAGCGGGTGTGCCCTGAAACGGACCCAATACCAGTTCATCTCCATCTACCAGATAAAATCCAACCCAGTAATGCCGGAGATTGTTTTTCAGAATTGCGGTGATGTTTGCGAGGTTGGCCATCAGATTGGATTCACCGGTTGTAATGGCTTCAATTTGCTGCTGGCTTTCGCGATAACGTTGTGATTTATCCACAGAGACAATTTGACCCAAAGATACGTATCCATTGCTATTCGGCACATGCAGCCACACAAAGGCTCACCTCGGCATATCCTGTTTTCTGAAACGTTACGATGCAGCTCTCCAACGTAGAGCCGGTTGTAACCACGTCATCTACCAACAAAACGTGACGGCATGGCCGTTCCTGAAAGTTCATCAACTCAAATGCTCCCTGCACATTTTTATATCTGTCGAATCTGGATTTCCGGGTTTGTGTTGGGTTGTTTATCGCCCGAACAAGGGTAGTGGTGTCGAGAGGAATTCCACACACTTCTGATATTCCAAGGGCAATCAGCTCGCTCTGATTAAATCCGCGCTTTTTTAACTTTTTTGGATGCAGCGGAACCGGTACTACGCGATCTATCTCGGCAAAGCGTTCATTTCCTTTAAGTTTTGCTCCCAGCATCCGACCGATGGTTAATCCTACTTCGGTGTCTTTGTGATATTTGAGCTGGTGCATCAGGCGTTGGACCCGGTTCCCTTTATTGAAATAAAACAAGGCAGTGCCGGCTTTGAGCGGCGCTCTTCCCCAGAAAAGCTTTTCTACGGGGTTGTCGGGATACGTGTGATAGTCGGTAAAAGGAAGTGCTGTGAGACACGCGGTACAAACCACAGATTCTCCACGAGCCATGGGTTGCTCACAGGCCGAACAATTGTTGGGAAAGAAGATGGAGAGCAATTCCCGAAACATGGCGCATTAGTAATTGGTGAAATGTTTTTAAAAGAAGAATGTACTCAGATGATTAATTTGAAGTTAAATTAGCAATTTCGCGTAAAATAAATCGTAATTTAAAGCTATGAGTACAACGCTTCCGCCAAAACAGAATCCTCCGAAAGAAGGTAAAGACAACAACAAAAGATTACTGATCATTTTAATTGTGCTGCTCGCAGTAACCAGTGGTGTTCTGGGTTTCTTATTGCTGAATCAGACACAAGTAGTGGAAGAGCAGTCGACAGATTTGCTGGAATTGGAAAATGAATCGCTGGCGCTGAAGAATGATCTTCAGGAGATGCTGATTCAGTACGACACCGTTACAGTTACCAATGAAAAAATGCAGGCGGAGATTCTTGCGCAGCAGGAACAGCTTCGGGAACTACTTAAACAGGTAGATAAACATAAGGACGACGCATGGATCATTCATAAGCTGAAAAAGGAAGCCAGCACGCTGCGCACCGTTATGAAGGGATACCTGGTGACAATCGATTCTTTGAACACATTAAATATTAATTTGCGACTGGATCGTGACAGCCTCAACCGGGCGTTGTCCTCTGTTTCTGAGGAAAAAAGTTTGTTGCAAACCAAAACTCAGAATCTGGAAGGAATCGTTGCCAAAGGATCGGTTTTGCCTGCCCGCGATTTTGTTGCAGAAGCCATACGGGTTCGCGGCAGCGGAAAACAATCATCCACGAACAGAGCAGATCGGGCAGAAATGGTCAAAGTCTGTTTTAAGATTGGTGAAAATACGATTGCCAAGCGAGGGAAGAAGACCTTGTTCCTGCGGATCATCAGCCCCGAGGCGATGGTTTTAGAGGATTCTTCCGGCGAACCAAAAACCTTTAATTTCGAAGGCGTGTCGGGTGTTTACAGCGTAAAGCGTGAAATAGATTACGATAATGCAGAGCAGGATGTGTGCATCTACTATACCGTGAACAGCGAACTTCCCACCGGACAATACATCGTAGAACTGTACGAGTCAGAAACTAAAATTGGCACTACTACTTTCGATTTACGCTAATTAAAAATAGGCGCGAATCTGAACACCGCCGCTGTGAACCGCATCAATTTCTTCTGATTTACGCCCGTTGTAATTCAGGTTGAGTTGCACGTTGTTTCCCAAACTGCGTTGGTATGAAATCGACCAGGTGAAGTTGGTGCCGGCACGCAAACCTTCGAGCATTTCATAGGTTAAAGAAGAATTTCCTTCCCCATCGAACCGGATGTTCACCATATTTACCTGCGCCAGGAAGCTTCCTTTTGATACCTCATTGTATCGGAGCTCCACTCCCAGATCCTGAAGTATGGCTTTTTCTCCGCCCAGATCTTCATCATTATCTTTTTCGGTATAGCGAAATTTTAGCGTTCCGCGAAAGCTGGTGTTTGGCTGATAGCTCACCGACGGCTCCAGTTCATTATAGAAAATATCAAAATTTCGACCGTCCAGATAATCAGATAGATTGCGGCGGTTACCTTGTTCGACCCGGACAACTGTGCCGATAACCCGACTGATATTGTACCGCGCCTTGATCTCGTTCATTTCGGTGCTTCTGGAGTCGAATCCATTGGTGAGCAGGGATTTACCGGTATTGAGTCCAAAGGTGTAATCCACTCCGAACTTTGAGTTGGACCGGTTGATAAAAACTGTGTTGCGCAAAGAGGAGTTGGAAGAAATTAACGCGGTATCGGCCAGTTCAGTCACAAAAGGGTTGAAGCGGTTTGCCCCTTCTTCTCCCGAAGTTTTCCGATCGATGCGAAACGCGAGCTGGTCGGATAATTTCGAGAGTAATTTCAAAGCGCCGGTTTTATTGCCCCAGATGGCTATCGGATTCCAGTTTACAGAATGGCTGTATTGATTCGTAAAAGCGCGGATATAATTATCTGTGGGAGTGAAAATTCTAAGGTATCTGTTGCCGTCTTCGGGTCTTGCCAACTCAAACTCATTGAGTTCCTGTACATCATTCTCGTTGTAGTCAATCCATGTGTACGGGCCTTGTCCGGTAGGATCGGGAACATAGATGAATTCCCGCGCCCGCTCCAAACCCGAGCCGATTTCGTAATAGAGATTCATCGTCAAAGCCCCTTTTAAAATGCGCAGATCGTAGTTGATGTTTCCAACCAGCGTATTTTCAGGTTGACTGATTGCGGTTTCTTCATTCAGCACTTTCATTTGCCGCGAAATTACCCGGCTGCGAATCTGATGCCGGGGATCTTTGGAGTATCCCAGTTCAACACCATATTGTTCTGCAAATTCAGAACTCACCAGCTCATTTTGTAAACCCCGGCGGTCGGTTCGCTGAGAGTAAAAAAGCCGGTACTCCAGTTTGGTGGTATCCGGATTCCCAATATAAACTTCCCATTCGTGAAAGTTGTAACTGTTGTTGCCGAGCGTATCGCCACCTCCGCTCAGAAATATATTTTTCTCGCGTTCGTCTACATATCCTACATTGAACCAGTCAAATTTCTTAATGGCATTGGTCCGATGCCGCTCAAAGCGAGTGTCGATTTCTCCCTTACTTGTCAGAAAACTTCCTTCAATATCCAGAAAATACGATTTGTAGTCGAGCAGACCTGAAAGTTGGTTGCGAAAACCCTCAAACACATTCGCCGCAGTGAAAGACTCCAGTTCGTAGTGAATATTGAAAATTCCTCGTTTTTCAAGTCCGATTCCGGCCATAGCCCGATGTTGGTTGGTAGCTTGCTGGATGCTCTGTAGGTTCCAGTCACGCTCAAATTCTACCGAGCGGAACCGTTCAATCGGTTCAAACCGCGCCTCGACAAGTTCATAAATCGCTGTTGTATTCAGGTAAAAAGGGTTTTTTGTTTTTGCCGGTTGAAGATTGTTTTTATTCTGCCAGACCACGCGGGCTGCCGCGCCGGTATTCTGGTCATTGTGGACTCCAGAAAATGTATTGACATCCCGGTTGGATACAGCGAGCTCTACACCGAGTGAGGTTTCTTCGGATATTTTCCAGCGTCCTCCGGCGGAAACCATCTGTTGTTTTTTGGGCGTCACCAATAAAATTACCGGCTCAAAACGGCCGTTGAGTATGAGTTGTCCTGCGATGGTGTCGGGAGCTACCCACCGGAAAATTCTTCCGCTGGCGCCGAATCCGGCCTGCACATAATTGCCGTTTCCTTCGCCCACATTCGAAAAGGAGAGTTGGTAAAAAGCGCTGTCGGGATTGTTGGAATGAACGAATACACTGTCATAACCCAGGCTGTCGGTCATCAGGTATAAAATCTGTTGATTGCTGTGTTCCACACTATCTATGGCGGGCACAACTGCATCGTTGATGTTGTTGCCAATGGTCGATAGGAAATTTTTATCAGCTTGTGACAGGTCCTGCTGCAATGGTTGATTTTTAGAGTCCTGCTCCGAATAAACATTCAAATGCAGGTCGAATTTTTCAGAATTCAAACCGGTGGCGAGTTGCAACATCGTGCGCGAGTAGTTCCGCTCCGAGTACTGAAACTCAATGATTATTCTTCGGTCTTTGGTGATTAACTGGTTTGGCGTAAAAACGATTTCTGCAGCGTTATAATCAATGATGTAATCGTTTTCCTGACCACGCTTGAGTAATCTACCATCGATATAAACCCTTTCTGTTCCCGCCAGAACAATGATGAATTCTTCCCCCTCGGCACCTCTCAATCTGTATGGTCCCTGATTGCCTTCCGAACCGAGGATTTGCTGCCGCGACCATTTTCCTTTGGAAATTGCTGCGCTGACCTGCGCATACATAAGGTTATTTTCGTCTGATTCTTCGCGATTCTGATTCAGTTTTTGTCGGGTTTCAAAAGATCCACCCTGGGCCCGCTTAAAGTAATTCATGAAATACCCGGAGGGTTTCTGCAACTGAAAATCTCCGACAGTGAGTCGGTTCCGATCATCGAAAAGCTGAATATATACCTGGTCGAAATCCTGGAGCTGTGCTGTGTTTCCTTCGGGTTGAATCGGAATATTGTTGTCAGTTACCGAAGCCAGAATGGAAATATTATCCGTGAGTTTTCCGGATAATGATAGGTTGAGCCCGGAGTTTACAGTTAAATCCTGATTGTTTCCGAATCCCACACCCCGTGAGATGCTTCCACTTTTTTCGAGGCCCCCGAGACTGAAAATGTCATTCTGTTCACGAAGATCCTCAGGTCGGTAAACAAATGGGTTATAAGCTTCGGATTCACCTGGTTCAATCTGATCGATGGATTTGTGAAATTGAGGTTCACCAAAGGAAAGCGGAAACGTACGGTACGTAATCCGAAGGGAATCGGCCGGAGGTACAGAATCGGTCCATGAAAAGGTTGCAGCTATGTAATCAATGAAATAAGCCGAAGAGTCTACTGGATTTCCTGAAACAGTGACGAATAAGGATCCCGGAATTATGCTGAGTGAGTCGAGGCGGACGGTGTCGGTTGGAATGGCAATGGTTTGCTCCCGCAAATTGGATAAATCCTGGGCGGTTGCAGGCTGTGCTGCAAGCAATAGCGTCAGGACAAATAGTGCGAAAAGAAGGCGGTGTTGCAACAAAGCGGATTTGGAACTAAAGTTAATTCGAATTCTTAAAGTGAATCAACTCCCTGAAGGTGGCAGTTACTTTACGTCGAAAGCCTCAGAAAATTATATAAGCATGGAAATTAAACAGGAAGTATCATTGTAGTGAGAAAATATGAACCGAAAATGATGTATTTAAAAATATTCGTAGTACAACCCGAAATAGTAGTCTTTAAACTCCCGAAAGAAATACTTAGTCTAACTTTTGTTGTGCCTTTGTCATAAAAAAGTAAATTTGATTCTGCCTCAGTGATTAAAAAGTGAACCATCCCAATGACGAGATTTTTTCAAATTCCGGTACTTGTATTTTGTATTCTCCTTGCAGGTTGTCAAAGCCAATCCGGTGATCATACACAAAAAACGATTATTGGTAAAGGCGGAATTCAGTATGGCGGTGTTTTTTCTGTGAATGAAATTGAGGATTTCCGCAGCCTGTACCCGCTGAATATTACGGATGTTACCGGTCATAGAATTGCCAACCAGGTGTATGAAGGCTTATTAAAACTGGATCAGGAATCACTCGAACTGGTGGGTGGAATTGCGTCCTCCTGGGAAAGCAACGATGAGGGAACCGTTTATACTTTTACCATTCGTGATGGCATATATTTCCATGATGACCCCTGTTTTGAAGACGGCCGTGGGAGAGAGGTGACCGCTCATGATGTTAAATTCAGCTTCGATAAGATATGCCGAGCCTCTTCTGATAACGTCTCCAGCCATGTTTTTCTCGATCGTATTAAGGGGGGGCGCAGCTATTATGAGTTGAGTAAAAAGGGAAAAACACCTGAGACGGGTGTGGAAGGTATAAAGGTAATTAATTCATCTACCGTGCAGTTGGAACTGGAATATCCTTTTCCGGGAATGCTGAAGTTATTAACGCTGGCCGCATGTTGGGTGTATCCACCCGAAGCTTATGAAAAGTACGGCGATGAAATGCGGGTGCATTGTGTCGGAACCGGTCCGTTTAAATCCAAGACCGTTAAAGAAGGTGAAGTGGTTATTCTTGAGCGCAATCACAATTATTGGGGCACTGATCAGCACGGAAATCAACTTCCGTATCTGGATGCAATTAAATACACGTTTATTAAAGAAAAGCGAACCGAGCTCAATGAATTCATGAAGGGTAATCTGGACATGGTATTTGACTTACCGACGGAGGATGTGGTGCGAATACGGGAAGGAATTGAAAATGGTGTTGATCAACCTTATCAGTTTCAGTCGGTGCCTTCAATGATCATTCAATATTATAGCTTTCAGCATCAAAGCGATGTATTTGATGATGTAAATGTTCGGAAAGCGTTCAATTACGCAGTTGATCGGCAACAGATTGTAAAGTTCGCGCTGCAGGGAAAAGGTTATGCTGCGGTCCATGGGATAGTCCCGCCTTGTTTTAAAAATTACAGTACCGATAGTATAGAAGGCTACACTTATGATGCGGATCTTGCCAGAAGCTATCTCGAGAAAGCCGGTTTTACAAATGGAGACGGATTTCCGGTGTTAACGCTACAGCTCAACTATGGTGGTTCGGTCAATGTTCAGGTTGCAGAAGCCATTCAGAAAATGTTGGAGGAAACATTGAATATAAGCATTGAGCTAACGCTTGTTCCGCGATCTCAGCACTACGAACGTGTAGAAACCGGAAAGGCTCTTTTCTGGCGCGACGGCTGGAGCGCCGATTATGCCGATCCGGAAAACTTTCTCAACCTGTTTTATGGGGAACTGGTTCCGGACGATTTGAATGAAAAATCATATATCAATTCTATCCGGTATCAAAGTGCGGCATTTGACAAAACATTTGAGGCCGCTCGTCGTGAAATCAATGAAGAAAAGCGGATGGAGCTCTTTCAGAAAGCTGACCAGATTGCGATGGATGATGCGGCCATCATTCCTTTGTATTATGAGGAGTCCATCCGGTTGCTGCAAACCGATGTGGTAAATTTCCCAATAAATCCCATGGAATACAGGGATTTCTCGAGCGTTCACTTCGACAACGGCCGATTATTGATTTCGGGATAAAGCGCCGCTTCCGTATACTCAGGAAATTTTTCGGATAATTCTTTTAACTGCGTACAGCGGACGCATTATGAAGAACAACAGCGGATTGTTACTTCTCATCAACCGCATGTAGTAGAAAAATTTAAACTCTGTCTCTATCCGTTTTAAAAGGGGTAATTCTTTTTTATATCGAGTAAATACGTGGTATTTGGTTATCCTGTCTCCGCCGCTGGAATTGATATGGGTTTTGGTGTCTTCATGTAGAATGAAGTTACCAAGATTGCGATCAACGTAAGTCACTTTTGCATACTTCAACAACCTGATCATCATTTCATAATCGAGCACGAAGTTTTCATTTTCATCATAGTAACCCGCCAGGTCGTGCAGGGTTCGCGCATAAAAATAGGAGGATGGATTAGGAGGAAAAACATCCCTTCTCCAGAATTCCAGAATCTGCGGATATCCACATGCTGAAGGTTTTCGAACGGTTTGGATTTTTCCGTTCAGATCTTTAACAAAACAGTTCCCCACCAGAAAATCCCGGTCTCCAAATTTATTAAGTTGCTCCAACACATATCGCAGTGCACCGGGTTCAAAGTAGTCATCAGCATTTAAAAAGGTAACGAACCTGCCCGTCGCTTTATGAATTCCTTTGTTCATTGCGTCCGACTGTCCCGAATCTTTTTCACTATAAAACCGGATATGCGGAAACTCAGCAGAATATTTCCGGGCAATTTCTTTTGTTTCATCTGTACTACCTCCATCCTGAATGATGTGTTCAATACCCGTTACATTCTGTTGAATAACATTCTGAAGGCAGGTTTCTATGAAACGGCCACTATTGTATGATGGAGTAATAATCGATAAGACAATCTCAGAAGTCATAGTTCCAAAAGTACTCTCTTATACTGTTCGAGTGATTTTTTTCCGGTCGGGTCAACATACATCTTGCCAATGCCGATAAAATCTATCGGCAACGACAGTCTATCTAATAGATCTTCCGCATTGGAAAAGATTAGCTCATCCGGTAACGTGTGACTTGGAATTTCAGACTTCAATTTATAAACGGGTAAGTCTTTTCTCAATAGTTCATAAATCATGCTTGTACTGTGTCCGATACAAAAGCGGATGTCTTCCCAAGGAACGTGATCAGTGGTGAGATTTACAGAAGGATCTATCTTGTAATCCTTCAGAAACGTTGTAGGGTGTAGTCGTAAAGCAATTTTCCAACTCTTCTTCCCGGCGATGTTTTGAGCTATGTCGAGGAGTTGCTGATTGTACGCCTTATACATCTTCTGATCGAACAGAACAGTGAAAGTTTTTGATTCTTTATTCGACTGGATAACATCATAAAGGGATGGTTTTCCGCATATTCGCAGTTTGCAATTTGGATGATGCCTCGAAATTAGTTGCGCGGTATTCTCACCCCACGCAAGAAAATACTCCGAAACGACATTTTGGTAATTAACGACATTCACCGTATGCTGGTTTCCGTAATCTACGTACAAGCCGTGTTGCATCGTAGCGGTAGCTATGTTTTTCTGCCGGAATGTCTGCACAACCAGATTATCGAGCGGATGCATGTCTGCAAATACCACCACGGTTTTGGGGTCTGTTTTAGTCAGGAGGTCAAGTACGTTCAGGTAGCCGATCATTTTACAGTAGAAGAATACCCCAGCGTGTGATCCCAGATTTCTGATTAATAAAAACAGCGCACTAAGGTGTCGGAAAAAAAGGAAAAAAGCCCGGAAATTATACCCCTTTTTAATTTCGTGACCATTGTACACTGCAATTTTTTTCTGTGGAAGCGACCCGATCACCCGGTAGAAAAATTCATCATAATCTTTGCGTGGCAGCGATTTGAAAAATAAAAAATCAACCTGGTTGCCAATTTCGGATAACTCCTGCGGAAGAACAGGCCGCGTGGTGATCAGCTCGCGGAAGTAATATCTGATCATGCCAAATGCTATCCGCTTGTTCGGGCCTTTTCTCAGCGAATACGCTTTATATTCTTCGTGCCGCTGAAAGCGGAAAATATCGACGGCCAGTATTTTATCCCAACTGAGTTTGCGGATTGAAATCTTGCTGAAAACTGAAAAATGTTCCTGCATGTTCTGCGTCACATTGAAAACGCGTAAAAGTAAACTTTCTTTTTAGCGGTGACAGCCGGCCCGAATGGTATTGCTTTGGGCTAATCTACCACGATGCTGTTGTAGAGCAACTTTCTTCCCACCGGAACCAGCGTCTCGGGATACGGAAAATCCATGTCGCATTCAATGGCATAAGTTGCAGGGTTGGGCAGTTCCTTCTGTGTTTTAATCAGCCGGTACTTGATGTCGGTCAGCGTGGTAAATTGTCCGGTACTGGAGGATTCCAGGAGCCAGGTTTTCAGCCGGGTTGAATGAATTTCGTTGTCTGATCCCGGAGTAATTCTCCGTAGCTGATACTGATAAATTCTTGACGATTCACCCGTTCTGAATATCAGATATCCTTCGCGTTTGTCGGTGGGCAGAACACCAACCGCCTGAAAATTAATTGATTTTAGCACAAAATCTTCGATTGATGCTCCTTCTTCAAGACTTTCTTCAATTCGTGGAAGAGAATATTCGGCAACTTTCAAAAGATTTTCGATTTCTTCAGAATGAAGGTTCAAATCAGGTTCACCCCCGAATAACATCTGCTGCAGTTCAGTAGGTTGAAAAGACTGCAAGGTGTTTTTCAACATCAGTAAGTCATCCGCCTGGTGCCGCAACATCAACAGATAGGGATAAACTTTCTGTTCTTTGTATTTCGCCTCAACCTGTTGCAGATACGACAGAAGGGTATATTTCTTATATTCAAAATCAACCCACTTTGAAGCCAGCCAATTATTTTCGAAGAGTTTCATACCTATTAAAAACGAAGTGTGTACAAATTAAGTTTCCTGGCCCGAAAATTTCCTAAATTTTCAGGAAGTTTACAGAACGATGAAACATTTAAATTAAGCATGACGCTATGAAAAGCCTTAAAACAAATTTTATACCTGTTGTACTTGTTGCGTTGATTGCGGTAGCGTGTGTTCCCGGTCGGCAATACGAAGAAGTAAAAACGCACCGCGACCAGTTGCTCAATGAACAGGAGACATTGCAGGCCACGGCTAAATCTGCAGAGGAAAGAAGCAAAGACCTGGATGTCCGGGTTGAATCGCTGGAACGCCGGGTAAAATCGTTGCAGGAGGATACAGCCATGATGGGTACTTCTACCCGCAAACTGAGGTCTCAATACGACAAATTATTAGCGCTCAATGACCAGTTACTCGATAAGTCCGATCTTGCGCGTAGTGGAACCGAGGCCGAGCGGCGAAAATTATTGGTTGAGCTGGATGAAGTAAGAACCCAACTCGAATTAAAAGAGGATCGGCTCGATCAGCTCGATGCAGAATTACGCGCGAAGGAAGAAGACCTGCAGGCGCGAGAAGCCAAAATACAGGAACTTACCAGTTTAATCAGCGAAAAGGATTCAGCCCTGACTTCCTTAAAAGATCGGATTGTTAAAGCATTGGCGGGTTATGAAGACAAGGGCCTTTCGGTAGAACAAAGAAGTGGCCGTATCTACGTGAATATGGAGGCTAAACTTTTGTTTGCATCGGGTAGTACGGTCGTTGGTCAGGAAGGAAAAAAAGCCGTAATCGATCTGGCCAAAGCCATTGAAGACTCTCCGGATTTGAATATTCTTATCGAAGGCCATACCGACACCGATAAAATTTCTTCGTCCAGCATCCCCAGAGACAACTGGGAACTGAGTGTGCTGCGCGCCACCGAAGTGGTGAAAGTAATGACCGCCAATAGCAAAATTCGTCCGGAGATGCTCATCGCAGCAGGTCGTGGCGAATACGTTCCGGTAGATCCTTCTGACAAAGCCAAGAACCGTAGAATCGAGGTGGTTCTTACCCCCAATCTCGATGCTGTTTTCGAATTACTCGAATAAAGAAAGGCTATTTGAAGAGCAGTTGAAAAAACTCTTCTACGCGGCTCACTTCAATTACCTGAATTGCAGAAGTGGGCAATACTGCTTTGTGATGACGCGAGATAATTATTTTCTTGAAGCCTAGTTTGTCCGCTTCCGAAATTCTTTGTTCAAGCCGGCTAACGGCGCGCACTTCTCCGGTGAGCCCGACTTCGGCAGCAAAACAATACTCGCCCGATACCGGAGTGTCGTGCTGAGATGAAAGAACAGCAGCAATAATCGACAGATCCAGAGCCGGATCGTCGATTTTTAATCCACCGGCAATATTGATGAAAACATCTTTGGTGGCCAGTTGAAAACCGCAGCGCTTTTCGAGAACTGCCAATAGCATATTCAGTCGTCGGGTGTCGAAACCGGTAGCCGAACGCTGGGGGGTTCCGAAGGCTGCCGTGCTCACCAATGCCTGTACTTCGATCAACAACGGACGAATGCCTTCCACAGTTGCGGCAACCGCTGTTCCGGAGTGATTCTCGTCGTGCTGGCTGATCAGGATTTCGGAAGGGTTATCTACCTCGCGTAAACCACCGGAAAACATTTCGAATATCCCGAGTTCATTCGTTGAACCAAACCTGTTTTTTACCGATCGCAGAATCCGGTAGATGTGGTTTCGGTCTCCTTCAAACTGAAGTACCGTGTCTACCATATGTTCGAGCACTTTCGGGCCGGCAATCGCGCCATCTTTGGTAATGTGACCCACCAGAAACAGCGGTATATTGTTGTCTTTTGCAATGGCGAGTAATTCGGCGGTGCTTTGCCGGATCTGACCTACGCTTCCCGGCGCTGATTCCAGTAATTGGGAATGCAGCGTCTGCACCGAATCTACGATGATGAGTTCGGGAGCAATTGATTCTATTTCTCGTGCAATATTCTGTGTTGAAGTCTCGGAATACAAAAAGCATTGCTCGTTCTGGACTCCTATTCTTCGCGCCCTTTGCTGAATCTGCAACTCACTTTCTTCACCCGAGATGTACAAAGTTTTCAACCTCGAATCCACCGCCAGCTGGAGCATCAGCGTAGATTTTCCAATTCCCGGTTCACCGCCGATCAGGACGACGGACCCCGGGACGATGCCGCCGCCCAGCGGGTAGGCGCCGGCGAGGGAGCCGACCCGCTCGCCGTCACGGCGCTCGCCGCGCTTCACGACCTCCGGGGCACCGGCAGCGTGCGCAACTCGAGAGCCGGCAGCCTCTACATCGTCAAGCCCAAGCTGCACGGCCCCGAGGAGGTGGCGTTCACGAGCGAGCTGTTCGGCCGCGTCGAGGACGCGCTCGGCCTTAGGCGCGCCACGCTCAAGATCGGCATCATGGACGAGGAGCGGCGCACCACGGTCAACCTCAAGGAGTGCATCCGCGCCGCGAAATCACGCATCTGCTTCATCAACACCGGCTTCCTCGACCGCACCGGCGACGAGATCCACACCTCCATGGAGGCCGGCCCGATGGTGCGCAAGGGCACCATGAAGAGCCAGCCGTGGATCAAGGCCTACGAGGACTCCAACGTCGACATCGGGCTCGCCACCGGGCTGTCCGGACGCGCCCAGATCGGTAAGGGCATGTGGCCGAAGCCCGACGAGATGAACGAGATGCTCGCGAGCAAGCTCGCGCATCCCAACGCCGGCGCCAACACCGCGTGGGTGCCTTCCCCTACCGCGGCCACGCTGCACGCGATCCACTACCACCAGGTGAACGTGTTCTCGCGTCAGCAGGAGCTGATGAAGCGGACCCCGGCGGCGGTGGACGACATCCTGAGAATTCCGCTGCTGGGCGGGCGGAACCTGTCGGCGGACGAAGTGCAGGCGGAGCTCGACAACAACGCGCAGGGCATCCTCGGCTACGTGGTGCGCTGGGTGGAGCAGGGCGTCGGTTGCTCCAAGGTGCCGGACATCAACGACGTAGGCTTGATGGAAGACCGCGCCACTCTGCGAATTTCAAGCCAGCACATCGCCAACTGGCTACGTCATGGCATCTGTACCGAAGAGCAGGTGCTGGAGACCATGAAGCGCATGGCTGCCGTAGTAGACCGTCAGAACGCAGGCGATCCGGCCTACAAGCCGATGGCACCAGACTTCGACGACAGCATTGCTTTCCAGGCGGCCGTCGAGCTGTGCATCGAAGGTACCAAGCAGCCCAACGGCTACACCGAGCCGGTTCTGCACCGTCGTCGCCGTGAGTTCAAGGCGAAGTACGCTTGCTGATCCGCCAGCGGTGGTAACAGAATCCCGGCCTTGTGCCGGGATTTTTTATTGGTCGCTTGAAAAAACTGGCGGTGGCACCTATTACAATCGCGGGTCATCGAAGGCGCATCAACTTCCACGAAGCTTTACTCCTTCGCGGTCGGCATGCTCGTCGCAGAAAGCCAGCGCTTCGGCAGGCGAACGGTCACACACAGGCCACCCAGCCTGCTCTCCACAAGTGACAGTTCTCCGTCCCAGGCCGTGAGGATGTCGCGAACGATGCTCAGCCCTAGCCCCTGCCCGTCCACCTGCTCATCCAG
>CALDPJ010000183.1 GCA_937911795.1 uncultured Flavobacteriales bacterium
ATGTCCGCGATTCGGGCATTCCGGTTCTGGGACTTAACACCGGCCGGCTCGGATTTCTATCCACCGTGAACACCGAAGCCATTGACGAGGTAGTTACCACTATTGAAGAAGGCAGTTATCATGGTGAGCAACGTACGGTGCTACAGTTAAATACCAGTGAAAAAATGTTTCACCCGGTAAACTATGCGTTGAATGAAGTAGCCGTGCATAAAAATGACATCTCATCGATGATTACGATCAACGCTTATATCGACGATGTTTTTCTGAACTCCTATTGGGCCGACGGATTAATTGTCAGCACAGCTACCGGTTCTACTGCTTACTCGATGAGTTGTGGCGGTCCGATTGTAATGCCCGGCACCGAAACGCTTATTATCACACCCATTGCACCGCACAACCTCAACATCCGCCCGCTGATTGTTCCGGATACTTCAACCATCCGGCTCGTTGTGGAAGGAAGAGACAGCCATCATCTGGTTTCGCTCGATTCCAGATCTCAAACTATGAGCAACTCGCAAACGCTCGAAATTTCGAAAGCTTCCTTTAAAATGCAACTGCTGCGCATAAAAAATCAGGAATTCATCGAAACGATCCGTCAAAAATTAATGTGGGGACTCGACAGAAGAAACTAGGGCCGGAAGCTCCCTCTGGAATTGTCTTAACTTTGCCGCTCCGTTACAAACAATATTTTGTAGGTTTCTGCATTATGTAGACCAGTTTATGCAAAGGATTCTATTCATTTGTTCAATCATTCTGTTGCCCGTTGCCGGAATTGCTCAATACAGCGAATTCGGGATTCACGGCGGTTCCAGCTACTATATCGGAGATTTGAATCCTTACAAGCATTTCACCCATTTTCCGAAATTCGGAGCCGGAGCGTATTGGCGGGTTAACCTTACCGACCGGCATGCGGTACGTTTCAACTTTTTATACACACATGTTGAAGGCAGCGATGCCGAATCTCCCAGTGAGTGGCGACGCAACAGAAATCTACATTTTCAAAGTGAAGTTGTAGAAATGGGGGTGTTGTGGGAAATTAACTTTTTCAGCTATGAAGTAGGGGATCCTAACCGTCCGTACACTCCTTATGTTTTCGGTGGAATAGCCTACTACCGCATGAATCCCATGGCTGATTTTAATGGGAATCTTGTAGAGCTTCACCCGCTTGGTACAGAAGGACAACTTGCCGGTGGTTCAGACAATGGCTATGGTCTTGGACAAATCGCTATTCCGTTCGGGATGGGATTTAAGTTTAATATTTCGGGACGGGTATCCATGGGAATTGAATATGGATTCAGGAAATTGTTTACGGATTATCTTGATGACGTAAGTACCGTGTATGCCAGTCCTGAGGTGCTCGAAAGCAGTAGTGGACCGGCGGCAGCAGAAATGGCCGACCGATCCCTTGAACCCGGAAGATCCGATGGAACAAATACAGGCCTGAACCGGGGAAATCCGGATACGAATGACTGGTATGCTTATTCAAATATCAGCCTTTCAATACGGCTTGGCCCCACACGAATTAAATGTCCGGCACCCCTATAATAAATTCTTTTTTGTTGTCATCAGGAATGTAGACCTTTGCCCCCTTGTAAAAAATCAAATGAGCGTTAAATCTCAAATAGATCCGAAGAAATTACCTCAGCACGTTGCCATCATAATGGATGGTAACGGAAGATGGGCAAAGAACCACGGAGAAGCCCGTGTGGTAGGACATATGAACGGTGTCGAATCCGTACGCGAAGCACTCGAAGCAGCAATTGAATCCGGCATTAAATATCTTACGATCTATGCATTTTCTACCGAAAACTGGAACCGACCGAAGAACGAGGTGGATGCGCTGATGGATTTGCTGGTAAATACCCTGGTAAAAGAAATCGATTCGTTGCATAAAAACGGCGTAAAACTCAATGCCATCGGAGATTTGGACGAGCTGCCCGGTCAATGCGGTGTGGCGTTGAAAGAAGGGATTGAGAAAACCAGTGACAACGACCGAATTACACTCACCGTTGCACTCAATTACAGCGCACACTGGGAGATTCTCTCAGCAACAAAAAAACTTGCTGAAGCGGTCAAAGATGGTTCGCTGAAAACCGAAGATATTGACGCAGCTGCATTCGAAAAACAACTTTCTACTTTTCCTCTTCCACACCCCGAGCTACTGATCCGAACGAGCGGTGAATTGAGAATCAGCAACTTCCTGCTTTGGCAGATTGCCTATGCAGAACTATATTTCACCGATATACTGTGGCCGGATTTTAAGAAAGAATCGTTCTTCGAAGCCATTGTAAATTTTCAACATCGCGAACGCCGGTTTGGCATGATTAGCGAACAAATCGGAGCAACCAAAGAATGAAGTACTTTTTCCTTTCCGTTTTTCTGATTTTCAGTGTAGTCGGAGTTCACGCGCAGGTGAATCCTACCGAACCTGTTGTTGATTACGGCCAGCCACGCGAATATGAAATCGGCGGAATTACAGTAACCGGATCGGAGAATTTCGATACACAGGCCATCATTCTTTTTTCAGGTTTAAAGGTGGGCAACCGAATCGATATTCCAGGTGAAGCCATCACTAAAGCAATCCGAAATCTTTGGAAACAACGCCTCTTTTCTGATGTACAGGTGAAACTCGCTGATATTCGCGGAGACGTTGCATTTCTGAATATTGAAGTCAAAGAACGAAAACGTTTATCGAGGTTTAAATTCGAAGGGGTTAACCGCAGTCAGGCGGATGATTTGCGCGAAAAAATCAGGTTGGTACGTGGAACTGTTGTGAACGAGAATATCAAAACGAATATCGTCAATACCTGTCGCAACTACTTTATCGATAAAGGCTATCTACGAACCAAAGTAGAGGTAGTAGAAAAGGTAGACACGCTCATTCCGAACAGCGTAATGTTGTTCATCAATATCGATAAGAATAAAAAAATTAAGATAAAGGAAATCGAGTTCACAGGTGTAACTGCACTCAAAGAAAGCAAGTTACTTAAAGCGATGAAGGACACAAAGAAACGCGGGATCATGCGCATCTTCAGCCCTTCGAAATTCATCAGCAGTTCATACCGAACAGATAAAAAATCCATCATCGCGCTGTACAACACCAAGGGCTACAGAGATGCGCGAATTATCAGTGATTCTGTTTACGATATCGATGAAAAACACATCGGAATCAGAATAGATATTCTTGAAGGAAATCAATTTTATTTCAGGGATATTTTCTGGACAGGGAACACCAAATACAGCTCTGCTGAGTTAAACCGAATTCTGGACATCAACAAAGGAGAAGTTTACGATCAATCCAAACTGGAATCCAGGTTGTACATGAATCCAAACGGGGGCGACGTAAGTTCTCTTTATCTGGACGATGGCTATCTGGCATTCACACCGCAGGTGATGGAAGTACTGGTTGAAAATGATTCAATCGATTTGGAAATTAGACTGTATGAGGGTAAACAATACCGTGTGAATCAGGTGTTGATCACGGGAAATACCAAAACTAATGACCACGTAGTTCGCCGGGAAATCCGTACCCGGCCGGGAGATTTGTTCAGTCGGTCCGACATCATTCGAACACAGCGGGAACTTGCACAACTGGGATACTTCGATCCCGAACAGTTTGAAATAAACCCTGTTCAAAACGATCGTGAAGGGACAGTAGATCTGGAATACGGAGTGGTAGAAAAACCATCTGATCAGATAGAGCTTTCCGGGGGTTGGGGCGCTGGCAGAATTGTCGGAACGTTGGGTATTTCATTTACCAATTTCTCGATGCGCAACATATTTAACCTTAAGGCATGGAGACCGCTACCAACGGGAGACGGACAAAGATTAAGCCTGCGCGTACAATCCAACGGAATTTACTTTCAGTCGTACAACGCATCGTTTACAGAGCCTTGGCTGGGCGGTAAAAAACCGACTTCATTAACAGTTTCCATCTCACATTCTGTACAGACAAACGGTGTGCGAAAGAACGATGAAAACCGATCACGACAGTCACTATTAATTACAGGAGGTTCTGTAGGAATCGGGAAGCGACTACAATGGCCGGATGATTACTTCCAGCTGTTTCAGTCCATAAATTACCAGTATTATCAGCTTGATAACTTCAACAACATTTTCGTTTTCAGCGACGGATTTGCAAACAACCTGAACTACCTGGTGGCCCTTTCAAGAAATTCAGTCGACAACCCGCTGTATCCGAGATATGGGTCAAATGTTGCACTTACCTTACGCATCACTCCACCTTTCAGCGCGTTCATTGATAAGGATTATGAAAATCTCCCGCCAAGTGAAAAGTATCGTTTTGTAGAGTATCACAAGTGGAAATTTACCACCGAATGGTTTACAGAGCTGGCGCCGAAACTGGTATTGCGCACCAAAGCCGGTTGGGGATTTTTAGGATATTACAATCAGGACATCGGTCCTTCTCCTTTCGAACGGTTTTATCTGGGTGGAAGTGCTTTATCTGGATTTCAACTCGACGGACGTGAAATTATCGCCTTGCGCGGATATCAGGACATGAGCGTATCAGCACCCCAGGGGAGCAATGTCATTACCAAATATACGATGGAACTCCGGTATCCGATTTCGCTGAATCCGTCTGCTACGATATACGCACTTGGTTTTGCAGAAGCCGGTAATTCCTGGTTGGCATTTCAAGAGTTTAACCCCTTGCAACTGAAACGTTCTGTTGGGTTCGGCTTAAGAATTTACCTACCGATGTTCGGATTGATGGGAATCGATTATGGTTGGGGACTGGATCCTTATGATCCGGCTCATGATGGTTTCGGAAACAGCCAGTTCAATCCGGCAACCGGAGCCTTTAAACCTCAGGGCCAGTTTCACTTTACCATTGGCATGGATCTTGGAGAACTGTGATAAAATTTAATTATTTTCGCTGCGCCTCCGCAAACGTATTAACCAATATGAAACACACTCTTCTGGCTGTACTTTTCTTAGTGGCTGCACAATATGCTACGGCTCAAAAATATGCTATTGTAGATACAAAGTATATTCTGGAAAATATGCCGGATTATCATGAGGCTCAAAAAGATCTCGATCAGCTTTCTCAACAATGGCAGACGGAAATTGAAAAACGCCATGAAACGGTAGATAAGCTTAGAAAAGCCCTTGCTGCAGAACGAGTACTCCTAACGGATGAAATGATTCAGAACCGCGAAGAAGAAATTGCGGAAAAAGATCTGGAAGCCCGTGAATTACAACGGAAAAGATTTGGAGTAAACGGCGATTTGTTCAAGCGCCGACAGGAACTTATTCAGCCCATTCAGGATATGATTTACGAAGCCATTGCGGAAGTTGCGGATCGAAGCGGCTATATGGCCATTTTCGATAAGGGTACCAACTCTAATGTGCTGTATGTAAACACCCGGTATGATTTGAGTGACAGGATTCTTCGACGTCTTGGTATCCGTCCCGGTGAAGCTTCGGGTGGCGGAAGTGATGATGAGGAGCAAGATGAGGATGACAGCCGAAACGGAAATGACGATAGTGCCAGTCCAACTCCTGATCGGGGTAGTCCGGGCAACGACAGAACTTCTCCTGCACAACGACCTCCTCGCGGAGGGGATTCAGGAACAGGAGGTAAGCGATAATTTATATTTAACTCAGTAGGTATTCTACATATTCCCAATTTATATACAAACCATGAAAAAAGTAGTATTCGCCGTTTTGCTCCTGATGGGAGCTTCTTTTGGAGCACACGCACAAAAATTAGGACACACAAATATTCAGGAATTGCTGATGTTGTTGCCCGAAAGAGCAGAAGCTGAGCAAAAAATTCAGAATCTCGCCAAAACGCTCGAAGGCCGGCTTTCTGCAATGTCTACAGAATACCAGCAAAAAGTTCAGACCTACCAGAACGAACAGGAAGAGATGAGCCCGACAATCCGTGACAGCGAAGCGCGCAGCATCATGGAACTCGAAGAACGCATTACTGAATTTCAGCAAAACGCACAACGTGAAATTCAACAAAAAGAAAACGAGCTGCTCAATCCGATGATTGAAAAGCTCACCAAAGCCATCGAGCAGGTTGGTACGGATAATGGTTTTACCTACATTCTTGACACCAGCTCTGGCTCGGTTCTGTACAAAGGCGGCGAAGACGTTACGCCACTTGTCAAAAGCCAGCTTGGTTTATAGCATCAGCGCTCATTAATTTTACAAAAACCGCTTTTTCAGGCGGTTTTTTTTGTTGAACCAAATTGAATGGGAGATTCATGGTGGTTCGCAAAATTGTCTTTAAACTTGAACTATGATTCCGGAAGTGAAGAACATAATATTTGATCTCGGCGGTGTAATTCTGGATGTGGATTACAGCCGACCGGTGGAAGCGTTTGCGAAATTAGGAGCGAAAGACTTTGATGAAGTTTTTACCCAGCAACACCAGGACGAGTTTTTCAGTGCTTTTGAACGGGGTGAATTAACTCCTTCACAGTTTCGTAAAAAGCTTCGAAAATACCTACCGGATGAAGTTACAGACGAAGCAATAGACGATGCCTGGTGTACCATTCTCGGAGAACTGCCCTCTGACCGGATTGTATTGTTGAAAATGCTGGCCCGAATGAATTACCGGTTGTTTTTATTGAGCAACACCAACTCCATTCATATCCGGGTGTTTACTGCTTATCTGGATCAGACTTACGGCAAAAATCTATTCAAACATCTGTTCGAAAAAGTCTATTATTCGTCACAAATGGGTTTGCGCAAACCTTCGCACGAAATCTTCGAATTTGTACTCAAAGAGAACAATCTGAAAGCTTCAGAAACATTGTTTATAGACGATTCAATTCAGCACATTGAAGCCGCAAAGGAAATAGGAATTCAAACGGCATTTTTGCAGGAACCTCAAACAATCAACGATTATTTTAAAGGCCTGGCTGAGGTTTTTCCTGACAAAGTTCGATAAGCACACCACCCGTACTTTTCGGGTGTAAAAAAGCGATTAGTTTATTGTCGGCGCCATCTTTAGGCGTGCTGTGGATGAGATCGAATCCTTCTTTTTTCAAACGCTCGAGTTCGGCATTTATATCCTCTACTTCAAAAGCGATGTGGTGGATTCCTTCTCCTTTCTTTTCGATAAACTTCGCCACCGGGCTTTCGGGTGATGTCGCTTCAAGCAGCTCAATTTTATTAGGCCCCACCTGAAAAAAAGAAGTCTTCACTCCTTCGCTGCTTACCTCTTCCAATTTATAGGCTTCTACACCGAATAATTTTTTAAACAGCCCGTCTGATTTAGAAATGTCTTTTACTGCAATCCCGATATGCTCAATTTTTTTCAATGCTATCGTTTTTTGAAAGTTTCCCCGAAACTCCTGTCGTAATTCAGATAATACTCCCCCTTTTCCAGGTCTTCAACATCAATGGTTTGGCCATATCCTTTTTTCACCATATTTCCGTATTCATCAAATATCTCATAACTGGTTTTACGCGAAAAAGTAACTACATCTCTTGTCTTTTCTTCGGCAAAACTAACCGGAGTATCCGGCCCCTTAAACTCAACAATCGGACTGGTTCTTGATTCACCACGGTAATCAGTCTGGCGTACTCGCACGCTATTCATCCCGCTGTGCGGTTCGAGTTGGAATTCATATTCGTTGGCATCCGGTGTGCCGGCTCCCATCACTTCTCCGGCTTTCACCCATTTGTTCCATTTGAATTGCTCCACATAAAATGGCAATTCACCGGATTCTCCGATAGTTGTCCATTTAAGAATACCATTATCCGAAACACTGATCGTTTCAATTTCATAGGTACTTCTCGGATTGAGCACTTCCGGATTCAGGACGCGCGGTTCACAACCTTTTTTATGGCTGATCACCACCTCTATCTCTTCACCGATACTCACTCCCATCACTGCCAGATCAATCACAAAGGCGCTCGAATTTACTTCATCTGATGTTATTTCACCATTCACGCGTACTTCAAAAACGCAGAAACTTACGCCCTGTCCACTAAACGGATTCTGGACGTATATATCGCTCCCCTGATACACTCCTTTCAGAATGATTCGTTCGTTTGCCAACACTGATACTGGCAAAAAGAACATGAGCAACCAACACAGGATTTTCATATTTGCGTAATTAGACAGGTGATTGAGAATTTCTACTGAGTATCGCATAGCTTAATGCTTCAAACATCTTACGAGATTGGTACTCGTTGAGTTCACTCATGGAGGCATCTCTGATTATATATTGGCGGTTTTGCTGTTGCGCTGCAATATAAAAATGCCAGAATTCCTGACCTCCCTGAGGAAGATATTGCCGGTATAAAATACCTGCTTCATTTTCTTCGACCACAGAAAAGTCGAAAATAAGATCCTGTTCCAACTGCTGAATCAATTGCTCTTGATTGGCTGTTTCTTCAATGATTTCCAGATGGAAAACATCGCCGCTTCGGACTTCCAGCTGCCCGTAGGCTTCATTCAACTCAATCAGCAATTCGTTTCCTCTACGGTAATCCTCAGGAATAGCAATGGTTAATTTGAAACCCAGGGTGTCGATTTCAGTCCGTTCAAATGGCTGCTCCTCCGGGGCTTGTTCTGTGGCCTCCTGCTGATTAGTTTCTGTAGAATTACAGGAGGCAAAAGCCAGTATTGCAATCAATGGGGCAAATTGAAATTTCATGACCGAAAGTTTGAAAGCAAATATAATGATTCAGCGCTCTATTCAATTTGTATACGACCGCCGACGGTATGACCGGAATATTCTGGTGCGTACATGCATTGAATTACTCCCGGCCCTTGCACAAAATCTCCGCTAAGATTCGCCCTCAGCTCATATTCCAGCACATGCTTTCCTTTGGGCAACCGGTCGAAGAAAAAGTGATTTGCCGCATCTTTAATGGATAAATAATATCCCAAATTGTTGTTGTACCTAAAGCCGGATTTAACATCCACAGGTTCCGTGCCTGACGCTCTGCGGTCATGGAGGTGAACATAATCCATATCCAGTTCTGACTCCAGCACCAACCGGACAATAATCCTGTCACCGGGAGCCGGCTTGTGCTGCGCAACCGGAATATATTCTGTACGACCCTCATTCACCACGGCCACAAAATAATATCGGTCCAGTTTCAAAGGTGAATCCGACGCCTGTACCCGATCCATATTCTGAAAATACTGCCAGTACATTGCTCCCCACGCAGGTCCTTCGTGATGATTGATAATTTCAATTTTACCCATCTCCGGTGAAATCTCCCCGGCGGTCCAGCTCGTTTTAAAATGTCCTGTTCCCGGTTCGGGATTAACATTTCTCACTTTTTCACTGGTTGATTCACCCTTGTATTGAAGGCTGTATTCACCAATCCTAATTTCCGGCCATTCCGCCATTTCAAGCCAATCGTCACCACTCAGCAACAGTGCGAAACAGGCATTTGCGGTAGCCGTTGTTGTTTCCCAGTGCTGAACCTTTTTTTGTGTCAGCAGCCAGTATTTCATTTCATTGATCCACTGAACATCAGCGTTTGTTTCCTGGTACAGCGCCATCATCATGGTATGCGTTTCTACAGGACGACTATACCAGTAGACGCCGGAAGGATATTTCCAGTACCGTCCGCGCTCTTCATGAAAAAGCGAACGCTCGTTGAGTGACGCGATAATCCGATTCGAAAACTCACTGTTTTGGTGACGATGTGCCGAAAGGGCCAGCATTGCCTGCGTATAAAGGTCCAGCGCAGTCCATTGCTCTTCGGCAAGTTTCCAGATATGATCGAGTGTTTTTTCCAGTTCTTTGCTTTTTGCGATTTCCGGATAAAAACTGCGAACATAGAGAAAGTGAATATCGAGGTTGGAGATCCGCTCTTCCTTTAATTCGGTTTTGTGCTTGTGGAATTCCACCACTTCTTCATCAAGAAAACCTATGGCTTTTGCGGACAATGCCTGACTTTCATCAAGACCAGAAATACCCAACTGTCGGAGGCGGCCTATTCCTTCTGCGATGTACTGCGTGATATATCGGTTGGGGCGCATTCCTTTGAACCAGGGCCACGAACCATCGGGCAACTGCGCTTCAGCCAGTTTTTGCACCGATTTTTGCCTTTCCGCCTGCATTTTATCGAGCTCAAACAACAAAGCGATTCGTTGTTTGGCTGCGGATTCGCTCTGAGCATCCAGCAACCATGGAGTCTCCTCCAGCACGATCTGCTTCAGGGATTCGTTCTTCTCAAGATTGGACAACAACGCTTCCGGAGTTTCACTGGCAAATCGCCTGAACATTTCCGCAATAGCCGGTTTCGACTGCACAATATGTCCGGCCAGTGCGTTCGCATACAGCCTCGAAAAAATTTGCTCGGTGCATTCGTGCGGATACTCCATAAGATATGGCAGGGCCTGTACAGCATACCAGGCAGGATTGGCAGAAAATTCAAAAGTCAGGCGCTGGTGCTCCAGCCCTTCCTCTTCTTCAGAATTTACCAGATGATCAAAAGTGAAGGTTTTGGTGCCTTCTCCAAACATCGAAACCGGTAAAGTTTCTGTTACCAGCATTCTGTCTGAAAGTACCGGCAATGCCCGAACTTCTCCATCGGTGTGCCCTTCGGATCGGGCAGTCATTTGAACCTTCATGAACCCTTCATTTTCGGGAGCCTTCACCTGCCATTGAACAGCCTTGCTTTCGCCCGGAGAAAGCGTTATTCGTTGAACAGAATCAGCGTTCAACATTACTGTCGTCAGATCATCTTCGGTAGAAAGATCACTGAAATTCAGCTGTACCTCAACATTCAATGCATCTTCACTTTTGTTCACCACCTGAGCCGTCCACTGAAAGATATCACCCCGTCGAATAAATCGCGGTGGATTCGGAATAATCATGAGCGGTTTTTTGGCAACCAATGTCCCTTCCTGCGTTCCGGTTTCCAGTCCTTTTCCGTGCGCCAGAAACATCCATTTCCAGGTGGTGAGCGATTCGGGTAGCGTGAACTTAAATGTGGCTGTGCCGTCCGACTGAATCTGCAGGTCGGGAATAAAAAATGCGGTTTCATTAAAATTGCTCCGCAATGGTATTTGTTCAACCTTGGCTTGTTTTTTATCAGCACTTGCTTCTGCGCGATCCTTTAACCTGTTTTCACCGCTTTCTAGCATCGCTTCTTCTTCAATCACTGCACTCGCATCCATAGTCATTCTTCCTGAGAACAGATGGTAAGAATATCCTCCAAAATCAAGTCGGCAGGGCTCAGTTGGATAAAAATGTTCCACGTTGTTCCAGTTATACTGATACTGCCAACCTCCGTGGGGCACAAAACTTCCGCTGTTTTTCCAGTTGCGGGTGATGTATCGTGTAGAAAATGGATTTAATGACCATTGATTTCCAAATCCCAGAGCGTCCAGTGAAGCATCGTACATTCCTGCCAACACTTCTGATTGTATCACCTTGCCTTCTGGGCCAGACACAAACACCGTCCATTCTTCTTCAGCGCCGGGTTCCAACTCGTTGCGAATGGTTTTAAGCTCTACTTTCAACGCTTTGTTCGAATACGGAACCTGCACCGTGTGCGATTGACTATACATTCTGTTGTTGAAGATGGTACTGACATGAATTCCGAAATTACCACGATGTTCTTCCAACACCGGAAGTGGGATTTTCTTCACTTCATTGTTCACCTCAACGCGCGTCTGTTTAATTTTTCCGGCATTTTCCACTTCCAACCAAACGGTGGCATTACGGGCTCCGGAAAGCCACAGGAAAACGGTGTCACCCGGTTCCTTTTTACCGCCATCGGTATACGACCACAGAATTTCCGGAAGCGGTTCCGATGGTTGATCTTCGGCGAGGTAGGTAAATCGGTGTTCGAATTTCACGTCTTCTCCATTTTTATCGGGCGACGTTAATCTCAAAAGATACCATCCGTTTTGCCAATCATGTTCTGGTTGTATGGATGCTGAATCTTCGGTGTTGAAGGCTGTGGTAAATAGTTTTTCTTCAATTCCGGCTTCATTTAAGTTTGCAGAAAAGCGATATACATCGTCAGGAAACAATTTTCCAAAAGCAAGAGAATCCAGTTGAAACTGATCTGGCTGGCCCCACAATCTTTCGCGCAAATGCTTCTCCGGCATATCCAATCTGAATAGCTCGAGCCGACCCGAGGCTGAAACGGGTTCGCCATTGAGGTTGGTTGCGGAGATTTTAATCTGCTTCAAATCTTCGGGTAATACTACTTCGGGTAATTCTGCATTCAGAATCGTCGATATTTTTCCAAACCGAAACATCTGGTCAGCGCTATGGCTCTCACCCGAAATGTCGATAACATCTACTTCGACAGTAAAACGGTAATGTTGATATTGACCGGGTGAGATGGTCGCCATTGCCGGAAACTGAAGTTCGAAATTTCCGCTTTCGTCGGTATACACTACACCAGCTGCTATTTCCTGTTCTGGTTGGGCCTGGGGCCAGATATAACTCCGCCAGAAAATCTGTTCAAGCGCTCTGGTTACGCGGTATCGGACCTCGGCGTTTTTGAGCGGAAATCCGGCAAGATTTTGAGCTGTACCCACAGCGGCAACCGTATCGCCGAGTCCATATGCCGAATCAACCGGAAGCATTTCTACCGAAAAGGTTGGTCGCTTATATTCTTCAACGGAAAAATATTCTGATCCGCCCTGTGATTCAATTCTGAAGATTCCGGTTATGCCGGATGTTGGCAGTTCAAAACTACCATTGTAACTCCCGAATTCATTGGTGGTAAGCGTGATCTGATCCACCTCCTGAGAATTGACGTCGAATAATTTTACAGTTTCGGTGAAATTGGTTTTAATTTTCCGTTGCTCGCCGTCATAGGTGATGGCAATCCCTTTAAAACCAACTTTTTGTCCAGGGCGGTACACTTTTCTGTCGGTAAAGAAATGGGTTCTTGTATTGGCTGTTGGTTCTGAACGATGAGAGCTTTGGTAAAAACTCTGATCAATCCACAGGGAATCGGTATCGCCGATTACTTCCAGTACAAATCTACGATCGCGCGTATCTTTATCGGTGGTCACCAAACCGGATTCATCTGTTCTGAAAGCACCAGACGGCGTGATATCGTTCTGTTTTTGGTAGACGTTATATTCCTGATGGTACACCTTTACTTCGATGTCATCTAATGCTTCACCGGTTTTTCGGTGAACAAAGCGAAATTCATTGTGGTGCTCATCGGTAAGCCGGTGCATCCAGGCGATATCCGAAACCCAAAATGGATTGAATACCACATTTGTCTTTTCGTATCCCACCACTCTGGTTGGTGCTGCGATTAACAAATAGAATCCTTTCGTGAGCTTTTCATGCGCAACCTCTAATGCATGATTCCGGTGATCTCCTTCGTCGTCGAGAGAAACTCTGTTCGGCAGGTCTCGCAATTGAACGGCCGAAGTTATTTTTACCACTTGTTCTACCCGGTCTTTGATGTTCATTATTTCGCGATACTCCTCGTAATCAAAGGGAACAACTATATAATAGCATTCGGTTATGTTCCGGTAATTGATCAGGCTTCTCCAGGGCTCGTTGGGCGGCATTATTTTCTCGGTCACAAAATTCAATTCCATTTTGTTGATTCTGCTTTGAATTGCTGTGCAAGGTTTACAGAGATCTTCAGGACAATCTCCCACTTCCAGCACCTCGTCGCACAAGGCAAGTGCTTTCGCTAAATTCCAGCGGGAATCTTCGTTTCCGTCATAGCGATAATCTCCACGACGCTCATAAAATTCGGCAAGAGCCAGTGATATTCGTCCTTTGGCGAGCGGGTCCGTAAACTCTGCTTTGGCCGATTCAAGCGCCGCAACATACAAGCTGTCCGAACTTTGATCGGCTAGTACCTTTTTGAAATCCTGTAAGCGTTTCACCGTCAGCAAAGCCAAATTTGCTTCGTTGTTTTTGGACTGATGAAAAGCAATTCGCTGTTGATACAGCCCGATGGCCTGCGCCCAGAAAGCATGTGGGGATTTGTCTGCTTTTATATTTTGAAAAGTATTGTTGTCCGAAAGCAATTGCGCCGGATCGGGCATCAATTGTTGCAGTGGCTGGGTATTTACTTCGTAAGACAAATAAAACTCACTGGCCCGATCGGCCAGCAGATCAAAGAGCGTCATTTCAGGTGTGCAAATGACAGAATCATTCTGTAATACCGGCGCCACCGCAGACCAATGTATTTGTTGTAATCTGGCCGGTTGTAGAAAAGTAGTATCATACAGCGCTGCGACGGTAGAAACAAAATCAGATTTGGACCAGGTGAGCAGATCCGATTTTTCGGTGGTGCTTGTCCTGGTTTGACGAAGTCGCCACTGGTTATTTTGATAAAATCCCCAGAGATGTTCCGCGGCAAACGCAGCGACAACATTTTTGGTGGGAATATCAGCGTTTTCGACACTTTCAGATAAAAGCGGCCATAACTTTTCTTCATATCGTTCATCGAGGATTCCCGCAAATCTTAAGCGGTACTTCAACGACTTAACCGCCTGCCCGGGGTTATTCTCTTCAAACGCTTTTTCCATTATTCCCTCTACAGGTGGAATAGCTGATTTATACAATCCGAGGTTATCGAGACTATCCACCTTGCGCCAAAGGGAAGTATAGGAATTGTGCTGTTTTGAATAGTCTGAAATGCCCGCAGGTCCGGAGCAGTTCAATAAGATTGCTGTAAAAACTATCGATCCGAGTGAAAAAAAGGTTCTTTTCATATGTGTGGCAACAGGCAAAAATCAATCCGTAATGTAACGGAGACATTTGCAGGTGTATTCAAAGGAACAAAGAATCCATTAATGCAAAGTGAATGTTTGTATCTTGTTCTGAAATTAAGAATCATTCAAATTCGGAAAAAATGAAATCTATTGTAACTGTATTTAGTATTCTTTTACTTTCTTCAGGAGTATTTGCTCAGGAAGGATTAAAAATCGGCCTTAAAGGTGGACCTCAATCAACCTGGATGTTCAATGCCGATGAATCTGAT
>CALDPJ010000184.1 GCA_937911795.1 uncultured Flavobacteriales bacterium
ATCCCAGTATATAGTCGCAAGAAGGATATTCCGGATTGAGATAAGAAAAAGAAGGCGATTCAAAACATTGAAAGTTGACGTCGATTTCGTAATCACAAAAACCGAGCTGTCCGAAAGGAGCAAAGAATCCGAAACCTCCAATTACCTCAGTTAAGTTCTCACTATAAAGCCCGAGCCACATTTCATCATAAAAACTGCTGCCGAGCCATTCATAATCCAGTTCCAGTTCCCGGAGCTCGTTGCCTTCAATATTGAGCAAATTGACACCAGTAACAGTGACCAAAAAGGTGTCCACTACAACTGGATCATCAATGTCCGTAATAACCTGATACTTCCAACTGTCTCCAACCGAGGCACCAAAATCTGCGATCAACCGAAAAGTACTGTCTGATTCGTTGGCATAGAAAAGCGAGTCATTTGAAACATAAAAATAAAAAGGAGGTTGCAAACTCATACACCCCAATGCCAGGCTTGATATTCTTTCCATTCTGGCGCATTGTTTTCCGGCAAAAGTGGTTTGTTCGGTGATGCCATAAGTTACCTGATAATGTTCCGGTCCGCTAAAAACCCCGTGCTGATAGGTCCATTCGCTACCCACTTCGAGCCAGAGGAGGTCTTGTGTATAAGATGAGGTTGAGTGGATGAAGAAAAGGATGAGCAGAAAATAGAAGTGAATGTTTTTCATAGTTTTGGTTGTAGGTTATTTCTGTTGAATGTTCCTTGGTAGCTAAACTTTTATTCCACAACTACTTTTGCGATACCGCGTTTAGTTCCTGATCGAATATTGAGCAGGTAAAAACCTTTTGGCAAATGCTCCACAGAAATAGATGGGAATTGATTCAGTGCAGATGATTGCTCATAAACCAATCTTCCGGTACAGTTGTACAATTGCACATTGACATCACCCGAAATCCAGGAGCGTGGAATGTCGATATTGATATAACTACTTGCCGGATTTGGGAATACAGACAAGTCGGTGAAACTTCCTGACTCTTCTACACCAACTACATAATTGCACGATGGGTAAATAGGGTTGAGGTAAGAAAACGAAGGAGATTCAAAACATTGAAAGGTGACGTTGGTTTCGGAATCGCACGCTGAACCGTGACCCAATGGCACAAAGAACATGTGTGATGCACCGATGACCTCGGTGATTTCCATGGTTTCCGGATAAATATAGTCATACATCATTTCTCCACTTTCTGTATCGAATTGATAGGTAATATTTAATCTCCGCAATGTGATTTCATCTACATCAATCGTTGTCACTGAATTTACCGTAGCGGTAAAGGAAGTCGTATTTTCTCCATAGCCCGTAATATATTCCCAACTATCTCCCGGTTCAGCACCAAAATATGCAGCCAGACGAAAATCTTCGAAATCATCTGTAGCATAATACAATGAGTCGTTAGAAACATAAAAGTAGTAGGGGGCTTCAAGGGCCATGCAACCGAGACCCAGGGTTGAAATCCTTTCCATTTTGGCGCATGGCTGTCCTGCAAAAGTGGTTTGTTCGGTGATGCCATAGGTTACCTGAAAATGTTCCGGACCGCTGACAACACCGTGCTGATAGGTCCATTCGCTACCCACTTCGAGCCAGGGGAGATCCTGGGCCGGAGCAATTGAAGGGAAGCATATGAAAAGAAATATTGCGAAGTATAGTGTTTTCATAGGTTTTAATCTGGTTGTGATGTTGGTGGTTGATTCAGGATTAATGCTGTAAATAAGTAAGAACAAACCTGATTTACAAATTCATGAGCTGATTTATTTTGCAGTAAGTCCATTCCTAAATTAGCGCATAAGTCGGGAAAGGGGGCTGTGCTTTGGGCAAGAGCCTTATTTTTACCCAAAACATTCCTTATAATGGCGGAAATTCCGTTGGCATATGTAAAAGGTGTAGGTCCACAACGGGCAGAACTGATATTGTCTGAACTTGGATACTCACGGCCTGAGCAATTGTTGCAGCATTATCCTTTTCGATATGTGGACCGCACACAGTTTCACAAGATCTCTTTGATCCAAAATGATCAACAGGCGGTTCAGTTAAAAGGTGTTTTGCGCGGAATGGACGAAGTGGGTGCCGGAAGAGCCCGCCGGTTGACGGCCACGCTGCAGGATGACACCGGCCGCATCGAACTGGTTTGGTTCAAAGGCATCCGATGGTTGCGCTCGATGCTGACCGTTGGAAAATCCTATATCGTATTTGGAAAACCTTCGCGGTTTAAAAATGTGTGGAACATCGCGCATCCGGAAATCGAAGCGGTGAGTGGCGAGGCAGAAGTTGTAGGAGGATTGCAACC
>CALDPJ010000185.1 GCA_937911795.1 uncultured Flavobacteriales bacterium
GATTAACAAAATCGCCATTGCTCGAACCGGAATATTTGAAAATATTCTGCGAAACTACCATACCATTGTCTCTTAGCTGGAGATATATCAAGGCGGAATCTCCTTCTACAACATCATAATTTACCCAGAATGACAGCGTATCCGGTCTTTCGGAAAATGGAATACCGCCACTCAATCCCTCATCTCCGGGAGAAGCCAATAGAAGAGCACCAACATTATCATCCACACCCTGAAGTCTTGCAGCGAGACTACCGTTGTAAGAAGCTACCGGCGAAATGATTCCATCATTCTGCCAACCTTCCAGTACTTCACTTTCGAATAATTCCCAGTCCTCAAAATTAAAATTCGGTACAGTAGAAAAACCGGTGTAAAATGAAACGATTTCTGAATAAGAAGTTCCCAATTCATTGGTCATCATCATCCTTCCGAAATATATTTCGTCCGATTCCAAACCGGTTAATAAAAGATCCACGTCAACCGTTCCCTCTCCGGAAGTTGAATTGGGATCCATGTCTACCGCGTTTCCAAAATCTGTACTTGTTCCATATTCGAATTCTATAGTTGTGGGTAAATCAAAATCATTTACCTGCCCTTCGATGAAAACGCTGTTGGAATCAATGAGTGTAATTGGAGTTTGAATGAATCCGGATGCCTGTTCTACACTTTCATCAATGTATCTGAAGATTTTACCATCCTCACCAGTACAAATACCGTAGTAAGGACCAGCAAAAAAGACGCTTCTAAGTCCGAGATTGTTGTTGTCCGGAAGTTCGAGTTCGGCCCATGTCAATCCACCGTCCTCAGTAACCATTACCAATCCTAAATTACCCACCGCATAACCATTGGATGCATCGTAAAAATGGACGTCGTGAAGCATGGATCCCGGACTGTCCATAATAATGGTCCAGTTCTCTCCACCATCGGCTGTTCTGATCACTGTGCGAATAGAATCATTGTAAGGCCATCCACCCACAACGGTTCCATTCATGGCATCGGTGAAATAAACACTATGTAATTGTCGTGATGACACCGAGCCGGGAAGGTCGAGTGCAGACCAGGTCAAACCAGCGTCTGTTGATTTTAAAAGTGTTCCCGTATTTCCTACTGCATAACCTGTGGTGGGATCACTAAAATGTACATCGAGGAGCCATGGGCCGAGGTTATCGGAAATTACCGCCCAGTTCTCACCTCCATCCGTTGTGCGAAGAATTGTTTGAATGGCATCGTTTGAGGGCCAGCCACCTACTATCACTCCGGTATTGTTATCGAAAAAATAACATCCGTTGTAATGTCTGCTGCCTGCTCCACCAGAAACTGTGAGTTGTTCCCAGGAGGTAGCTGAATCATAACTCTTCCAGACATTTCCTGACCAACCTACAGAATAGCCGGTACTCTGCGTGGGGAAATGCACATCTTGCAACCATGCATTAATGAGATCCACTGAAATATTCCAGGTCTCGCCTAAATCCTCAGAGTATGTTATGGTTGTTAATGCATCATTGGACTGATTGCCTCCAACAGCGATAATACGCGCATCCGGAAGGATCTGTACTGCGTTAAAATCTCTGAAATTCGGGCCATAACTCATTGTCCAGTTATCAATATCCTGGGTTATTCCACTTCCAGCAATTAAGAACATAATGGATAGAATCGTTAATCTGCGCAGTCTGTCTAATACATTCCGGTCTTTAGTTTTTTGTAATGATTGGCCACCAGAACTTAATTTAAAGGTTGGTTCACTTTTCATGAAAATTATTTTGTTTAGGTTGGTTTTGAACGCTGACAGTCAGCCGTACAAAGTCGTGCAATATCAGTAAACTTTTTAATAATGTCTAGTCTATTTAAAGTTCTGTTCTGAAATTATAAAAAAGGTCATATCTGACTCGTTATCAGACATATTATCGGGGTTTCATATTTATCTGCCGGAGAAAGTCCCGCCTGAAAAGCAAAGCTTCGCCAGAAAATACGTCTAGTTTTTGTAAAAAAATGATCATAGCATGCAGGTTTCCAAAGGCTGCACAATTCTTTCCCTATAGGAAATACAGGTGAGGGTTGAGCTCATAAAAGTTAATTCGATTTTATTCCCCATGAGCGTCGGGACAAGTTATTATGATTCTTCATTCCTTTCGCTGCGCCAGAACATATTCCAAATAACACTATAAGGAATGAAAAAGCTCCTGCATCTTTGCGATACAGGAGCTTTTTTCTTAAAGATTTAAACGGGTTTATTTAACGATCAATCGCTCAGTTGCGAACTGCTCACCGTCAACAAGAATCTGTACCATGTACATTCCCATGGTCAGGTTGCCGTCAAAACGAACCAGTCGGTTCAGCTGAGTTCCCTCATGGCCAAACGCTTCTGTGCTGATCATTTTTCCGTAGATGTCGTAGATCACAATGTTCACATCGTGGTTTCCGTCAGACAAACCATCCAGGCTAACACGTACCTCGCTGCCCGCATTCGGGTTCGGGAACAAGGTAGCGCTGCCGTTGCTTTCGATGCTCTTCATGGTAGCCATTCCTTCTTCGGCCATTCCTGCGCCGCTGATGGTAATTACACAGGAAGGTCCGAAGTCACCGGGAACACCGTTCTGCGTTACTTTCACACGAACGTTGTAATCACCGGGAGTAAGCGCAGGGCTAACTCCATTCAGGAAGGCAACGTAGTTGTTCGAGTTGCGTGTGTGGATGCTGCTGGTAGCCACATTTTCGAATTCGAACGTGTAGAAATCAGCTTCGCAAACCGATTCGGACATAATATAGCCGTTTGATGCGTACGTTCCTCCGCAAAATGGATTACGCAGTGTAACATTGTTTGGTGGAAGCGCAAGACTCAGTGGCAAAACAGAGCTAAATCCGCTCCATTGCCCGGCAACCTGTACTTCTACAGCAACATTGTAAATGAGGCCCGGAACAAGGCCAGTTACCCAACTTAACCGAACCGATGGGTTGCCCGATCCGCGGGTGTAATAGAGTTCGTTGGCGTTGTTTTCATCCATGTCCGGATCAAATCTCCAGCGAAAGTTCTCTGAATTCTGAACATTGTAGGCCATTGCGATATCGCACATCGAATAGTCGTTGCCGGCAGCATTGGTTGGAGTATAATTCGGACGGAGCTCTGTGGGGGATACGTTGCCGGAGGTTGAAATTGTACAACTGGCTGCTGCAGGAGCGTTTGGATTCGAGTAATCTCCAGGATAAACCGTCCAAACCGGGCCGTGAACCGGGTGATCGATCAACACCTTTATAAATACATTGTAGGTATTACCATAATCCATTCCCAGCCATGAAATCCGGGAAGTATAATTAGACTCACCACGTTGCCATTCGTTGACAAATCCACCACCAACTTCACCGATCAACCATTTGTAATCGATAACTCCCGGAGTTGTCTGAGGCGTTGCACCCACAAAATCTTCCAGTTGAAAATCACTTTGGTTGCAAGCATAAAGCGGATTAACGGGATTGGCCTGAACTCCGGCGAACGGCAGTTTCTGCACTCCGATCAGGAAAGACCCTGAGCTTTGCGTTTCCACATCTCCACTCACATTGTGTACCCGAACGGTGTAGGTACCGGGCATTAAATGTTCGAGTAAAACGGATTCCATGCTTCCGGCGCCACTGTTGTTGACGCACACCATTTCCGTTCCACCACAAGCGTCGAGCACCTGAACTACAACATCGGCACCGGCAAACGGATTTACATTTACGAAGTAGGTATTTTCTTCGGTAGCCGTGAAAGTATAGAATAAATCTGCACCGGAATTACCATCACAAACGGGGTCACCGGAATTCTCTACAAACCATAGATTGCCGAGAGCGTTAGAATTTCCCGGGTAAGTGGCCACCGAGATATTCTCGGCTCCTGAACAAATGCCATTTGGAACCGGAGCATCGCAGCGTATTGTATAACTGACAGGATCGAAGCCCTGATCCACGCAGTTGACGGATGGCCCTGAAACTATCTGAACCATTAACTGGCCTGAAGATGAGTGCAAAATTGTCCCGGCGTCCAGTGGACCGCTAACCGTATAGATTGGACTCCCGATTCCACTATGGTTGTCCCAAATGAAGAAGAAATCTGCCCCACCCTGAACCATGCCTCCGTTGAGCAATACATATAAATCTGTACCGCTGGAAGCCTCATAATAAAACCGAATGAATTCGTTGTTGGAATAACAATAGGTGTAGGTGTCCGGCCCACAACTTAAAATGGGATATTCACAGCTACCATCATCCGAAGTAGCCATTGGATCATAATTAACAGCCAATGGATCATTACAACCCGGATACACCAGAGCCATTGTTTCCTGAAAATTTGCGGAACCATTGCTCCATTGTGAAACACCCAACAGGGCGAAAAATGTAAACAATAGGCTGAGTCGATAATTCATCCATGCCCTGGAGCAAATAGAAATAAAAATGTAATTTTTCATCATATAGAGGATTATTGGTTATTATCGTGATTTAATAATTCTGTTTTTGATTCGAAAGTTAAAACTGCCATCTTTTATTGAACTGAGCCTGTAGGATATCACCCATTTTTGAGGGGTGTTTTAACGACAGGCAGAATTTCAGATAGAGGATAGTTTTGCTCCTTTTCGCATAATCTTACTGAATCGGATTATCTGATCATTCCGATCGCATACCAAACTTGTTTCTGAATTCGGCGCAAGGTAGCGTGAGACTCAAAAGAAGGCAATAGCCCCATAGGGCTATTTTCACGATGACTGCTATTTATACTAAGATAAACGACACATAATCGTCGATAAGACTTAAACTATGAGCAAGGAATTATTGGTTCCAATCCGATCATATGCCGGCGCCAAGAACATGATTTTATTGTTCATACAATGTCGCTTCCTGCTCCAAAATACTCTTTACAGTATTTTATAAAACAAAAACCCCGGCTGAAAGTGCTCCAGCCGGGATTTTCAAATTTATCAATCAATGCTTACTTCACGATCAATCGCTCTGTCGCGAAGCGCTCACCATCAACAAGAAGCTGTACCATGTACATGCCCATGGTCAGGTTGCCGTCGAAACGAACCAGTCGGTTCAAACGAGTGCCTTCGTGACCAAAGCCTTCGCT
>CALDPJ010000186.1 GCA_937911795.1 uncultured Flavobacteriales bacterium
AATTCCCGTAAGAGTTACAAATATTTACACCCTGTTTTGTCAAAGATAGGCAGCATGATCCGAATGTCCTTTTGCCACTCTAAAAGATGAAATATTCACTAGCCCAGCCAGCCTTCGCGATCCAGAGAGCGGTACTGAATTGCCTCGGCTACGTGTTGGCTTTGAATATTTTCAGAGGCATCCAGATCAGCGATGGTTCTGGCTACCTTTAAGATGCGTGCATACGATCTGGCCGAAAATCCCAAACGCTCCACCGCGTTTTTTAGAAGACGATTTCCAGCTTCATCCACTTCGCAATATTGCTTCATCAACTTTGGTGTCAACTGAGCATTGTTATGAATGGATTCGATGTCGGCATAACGTTCGGTCTGAATTTTCCGAGACACAGTAACTCTTTGACGTATTTCAGCACTACTCTCACCGCTTGCTTTGTCGGATAAATCATTGAATGGAACCGGACTGACTTCGATGTGCAGATCGATGCGATCCATCAACGGACCGGAAATTTTATTGAGATAGCGACGAACCGCAATTTCAGAATCTCCGCTCCCCTTGTCCGGGTCAAAAAACTCTCCGCTGGGTGATGGGTTCATTGAAGCAATCAACATAAAACTCGCAGGATAATCGACAGACATTTTTGCCCGCGAAATGGTCACACAGCGATCTTCCATAGGTTGTCGCAGTACTTCCAGCACCGTTCTTTTGAATTCCGGTAATTCATCGAGAAATAATATTCCGTTGTGCGCAAGCGATATCTCACCGGGTTTCGGATTTGTTCCTCCACCGACGAGAGCAACATCGCTAACAGTATGATGTGGATTACGAAACGGTCGGGTGGTAATCAACGCCGTATTCGAGTTCATCAGCCCCACCACAGAATGAATTTTAGTGGTTTCGAGCGCTTCCTGCAGACTCAACGGTGGCAGAATGGTGGGAATCCTTTTCGCAAGCATCGTTTTTCCTACCCCCGGAGGACCGATAAGAATCACGTTGTGACCTCCGGCCGCAGCTATTTCCAGTGCCCGTTTTACATTCTCCTGCCCTTTTACATCGGTGAAATCGACACCATAGGTATTTGCTTCTTTCGAAAACTCGGCACGGGTATCTACCTGCACCGGAGTAAGGTCAGTATCACCATTAAAAAAATTAATCACCTCCAGGATATTGCTCACCCCGTATACTTCCAGATCGTTGACAATAGCGGCTTCCCGTGCGTTTTGAACCGGAAGAATAAATCCTTTGAAACCTTCTTTGCGCGCCTGAATGGCCATAGGCAAGGCACCTTTTATGGGCTGTAGTCCTCCATCCAGTGAAAGCTCACCCATGATCATGTATTGTTCGAGCTTCTCGTCGTTGATTTGGCCCGATGCCCCGAGAATTCCGGTAGCCAGTGTGAGGTCATACGCAGAGCCCTCTTTGCGGATATCGGCGGGAGCCATGTTGATGACAATTTTTTTTCCTGGAACCCTGTAACCGTTATTTGCCAGTGCGGCTTTTATCCGTTGCTCGCTTTCTTTTACCGCATTATCCGGAAGCCCAACCAGAAAAAACTTGGCTCCCTGCCCCATGTTCGTCTCCACCGTTATCGTAATGGCTTCTACTCCGTAAACCGCGCTTCCGAATGTTTTGACGAGCATCTCCGGTTATTTATTTCGTTCCAGATAATCGATCAGCGCATGAATGACCTTGATGTGAATTTCCTGTGTTCTGTCGGCATAATCTGAATGCGGAGCACGAATTTCCACATCGCACATAGCAGCGAGTTTCCCACCGTCCTTACCCGTTAACCCTACCACTTTCATTCCGCGCGAATGAGCCGTAGTTGCGGCCCGGATAACGTTTGCCGAATTGCCGCTGGTACTGATGGCGAGCAACACATCGCCCTCGTTTCCCATACTTTCAAGAAATCTCGAGAACACATATTCATAGCCGTAATCATTGGCCACACAACTGATGTGCGAAGGATCGGAAATGGATATGGCAGCCATTGAAGGACGATCGTTTCGATACCGCCCGGTGAGTTCTTCGGCAAAATGCATGGCATCGCACATACTGCCTCCGTTGCCACACGAAATAATTTTACCGCCCTTTCCCAGCGATTCTACCATGAGACCACCGGCCCGTGCAATGGAAGTAAAAGTGTTGCTGTTATTGATAAAGGCATCGAGTACGGTTCGTGCTTCTTCAAAATGTTTACGGATGTTCTCTGGCATCAAACACGGTTTGTACCAAAAGTACTAATTTGAAGTAAACGCCGAAATTTTTGAGAATCAATTGGCACTTTGACCCTTAAAGGCTTTAATACCTGCATCCAGCCACTTCACGTAATTTTCCACATCAAGATCGTAAGCGGTGGGCTCTACCAGGTTTTCTTCATTGTGATCCATCAGCACATAGAGCGGCTGAGAATTACTTTTATAGCGGCTGGCCTGAAAATGACTCCACTTATTACCAATGGTTTTAAGCGTTCTTGTTTTTGTACCAATCGTGACTTCTACCTTTTCGTTTTCCGGCAGATCTCGTTTATCATCCACGTAGAGCGATATCAAAACCACTTCATTTTTTAAACGCGACAAAACTTCCGGTTCTGACCACACCTGGGCTTCCATTTTCCGGCAGTTTACACAGGCATGTCCAGTGAAATCGAGCAGAACCGGTTTGTTTACTTTTTTAGCATAAGCAAGTCCTGGTTCGTAATCATGAAAGGCCATTAAACCATGTACAGAAGCATGTGCTTCGGCAGGTATCACCCCATCGCTTTGCAAATCTCCGCCTCCTCCAACTCCTGAGGGACTTTCGCTGTAATGTGATGGAGGAGGAAATCCGCTAATAATCTTTAGCGGTGCGCCCCACATGCCCGGAATCAGGTAAATAACAAAAATTACGGTTAGCGTTCCGAACAACATCCGGCCCACCGAGAGTTTTTCGATTTTACTGTCGTGTGGAAGGCGGAAGGCTCCGAAGAGATAGAAAGCCATAATCAGGAAGACTCCAATCCAGATGGCTATAAAAACTTCTCTGGTGAGAATACCCAGCTGGAGCACCAGATCGGCATTCGATAAAAATTTAAAGGCCAGTGCCAATTCCAGAAAACCGAGAACTACTTTCACCGAATTGAGCCACCCTCCGGATTGTGGAAGAGAATTCATCCAACCCGGAAAAGCCGCGAACAATCCAAATGGCAATGCCAGCGCCAGAGAGAAGCCAAACATTCCCACCAGTGGCCCCGAGGTTCCACCTACATATGCGGCTTCTACCAATAAAGGGCCGATGATCGGACCGGTGCAGGAGAATGACACCAGCGCCAGCGTAAATGCCATGAAAAATATTCCGATCAGGCCTCCCCGATCGGCATTTTTATCAACTTTATTAATAAATTCAATGAAGCCTTCTACATATTCAAGTTCTGCTAACAATCCTTCAAAAAGTGTGTTTTTAATATCCAGAAGTTTCTCAACTTCAAAGCTGCTATCGATGTTGTCAAATACATATGTGAAAAAAGATTCATCAGAGCGCCCTACATATTCAGTCAAAAATGGGTGGGAATATGGTATATCATGTTGTTCTAAAGTTAGTCCCATAGCTTTTAGGTGAAGCTTTTCGGAATCGATAACTACACCATCCATATCAAATAAAATTGTTTTAAATTCTTTCTGTTGCATATGAGTTTAACTTCAATTAAAAAATATTGTTCACACTAAATTTAATTTGTAATCTGAAATTAGCTTCAACCTGAAGTTTAATTTAAAAAGTAGTTCCGATTTCAAATCTTAATGATACTCAATGAGTAGCACCATCGAAACCGATTACCTCCTTCTCATAATTTGGTTGTTGATACTGATACCTCAATCCAGCTTTCATTATTCGGTTAATTTTACCGGGAATGTACTCTTTGTTTTGAAGGTTGTAATCCATTCCAATACCTGCATTCCACAGTAATGAATTAATCTTCAATGATGAAAGAACAGGGTCTGAATTAGCTGTTTTAAGATTAGGCTC
>CALDPJ010000187.1 GCA_937911795.1 uncultured Flavobacteriales bacterium
TAAAGTAGAGCCGCATTTCTCGCATTGGTCGCCATAAGCAGATGGATTTCCGCATTTGGGACATTCACCGGTGATATAGCGATCGGCCAGAAATTGATGTGCCTCCGAATCGTAAAATTGCTCGCTGCTCTTTTCGGTAAAAACACCTTTATCATTAAGGGTCGAAAAAAACTGCTGCGCTGTTTCGTGATGTAATTCAGATGACGTGCGGTGAAAAATATCGAAGGAGATACCAAAATCTGCAAAAGCTTTTCCGTTGATAGCGTGGTATTTATCCACGATTTCCTGTGGCGATTGACCTTCCTTTTTTGCCCGCATGGTAATGGCTGCTCCGTGTTCATCGCTTCCGCAGACAAACAGCACGTCCCGGTTGCGCATTCTCAGGTAGCGGGCATAGATGTCCGCGGGAATGTAAACTCCGGCAATGTGTCCGATGTGCAACGGCCCGTTGGCGTATGGCAGTGCGGCAGTAATCGTATATCGCGATGGTGTATTCAAAGTGTGGCTGTTCTTTATATTTGGCAAAGATAACAAGCCGCACATTTTGAAACGCCAAATCATGCTCAAACCTCAAGCCCTGAAACCGGGGGATGAAATTCGTCTGGTCGCCACTGCCCGAAAAATTGCTGCCGAAGAAGTAGAACCGGCCATGGAGCAGCTCCGAAGTCAGGGATTCAGACCTACTGTTTCTGAAAATCTGTTTGCTGAAGACCGGCAATTTGCGGGTACTGATGAAATTCGCGCTGCCGACTTACAAGCCGCGCTGGACGACCCGAATGTGAAGGCGATACTTTGTGTGCGCGGCGGATACGGAACGGTACGGCTGCTCGATCTGCTGGATTTTGAACAGTTCAGGCAGCAACCAAAGTGGATTGCCGGATACAGCGATGTTACAGCGCTTCATAACCACCTTCACCGGCACCTGAATGTTTGCTCCATCCACAGTACAATGCCCGTGAATTTTCCGAAGAATACAACTGCAGCAATCGAGAGTTTGCAACACGCTTTAACGGGCATTCCTTTAAAATATATTACAGCACCCCATCCTTTTAATCGGTACGGTGAGACAGAAGGCGTGCTCACCGGCGGAAATCTTTCGATGATTTACAGCCTGATGGGCAGCCCTGAACAGGTAGATACTGTGGGTAAAATTTTGTTTCTCGAAGATCTGGACGAATACCTCTACCACATCGACCGGATGGTGATCAACCTGAAACGATCTGGTATGTTCAATGAATTGAGTGGGTTGATATTGGGAGGTCTGACAGACATGCGGGACAATGCCATTCCTTTTGGTCGTACCGCTGAAGAAATTGTGCTTGAAGCGGTGGCTGAATTTGATTTTCCGGTATGCTTCGGGTTTCCGGCCGGGCACATTGACGACAATCGTGCATTGATTTTGGGTGAAAAAACAAAACTCGCCGTCGGAGAATCCGGGGCGAGTTTTGCTCAAGGAGGTTGAGGTAGTTGGACTGTTTATTCGCGTTCAAATTTTGTATAGCCGGCAGGAATCTGAAAAAGATGCTGTTCCTGTGCCGTACGGCTGATGTTGTTTACCTGAAGTTTTGAAATGTCGGTTCCATTGAGTTTGCGTTCAACGCCCTCGAGCGGAAAGAAACCATTACCGTCAGGAATCAGGTTAAAATATACAGCCAGTTTATCTTTTCGGTTAAGTGTATTGAGCATTGGAACAAAAAAGGTATAGTCACCATCGGCTACCCAATAAGCCGCCTCACGCCCGTCGGCAACACAACTCACCACCCACTCGGTGCATTCCACGCCGTTGATGGTTTTTTTGTTGGCTGTTTTCTCAACATTCACATCCACTTCTTTTGGACGTCGGTCGTTCGGAACTTCAATAAACATTTTACGCTCCGGACTAAGTGCGGTAACTGTATTGGCTTTTGAGTCAACAATCATAATACCCTGGATTTCTCCGTTCTCTCCCAATTCTTCCACCCGTACCAGGTGATCTTTAACATAATAGGTGTAATCTGCGGTTACGGGGCCAATTGTTTTGGTAAATTCAATTTTACCTTCGAATTGTGCGTTGGCAGAAAAGCAAAACATAGAAAATGCTGCAGTAAAAAGGGCAAATAGATTTCTCATGACTTTTAGTTTATTCTGTTTAAATTTCGGTTCCTTATGAGTGCCCATAATGTATTAGGTAGTCAGGGCGAATCGATTGCTTGTACGCACCTTCAAAAAAATGGTTACCGCATCCTTGAGCAAAACTGGCGCTACGACCGCGCTGAAATAGATGTGATTGCCGAAACTTCTGAATTTCTGGTGATTGTCGAAGTGAAGACCCGATCAACCGATTTCTTCGGAATGCCGCTCGAGTTTGTAACAGACAATAAACAAACCTTATTAATTAAAGCCGCCGAAGCCTATATTGAACAATTCGACATTGACAAAGAAGTGCGATTTGATATAATTGGAATCGTACTGGATCCGAGCCGTCCGGGGCAACAAAGAATCCAACACATTACCGACGCCTTTTCTGCATTTGGCTGAGAAATGCTTAGTACCTTTGCGGAAAGATTTATTATGAGCGAGAAGAGGCCTTCATCCAATAAAAAAAGCAAATCATCCGGGGGTAAAGATTCGGGCAAACCGCGCAGACCTTCTGCGCCCGATAAACGAGCGGGTCGCAGTAGGGATGGTGAATCGTCAACCGGTAGAAAACGAGCCGGAAGCGGGAGAACACAACGGACTGAAAGGAGTTCTGAAGATTCCAGAGGGCGCAAACCTTTCTCCTCGACCAGACGCGGTGACCGGTCCGGAGATGAAGACTCCAACACCGGAAGAAAACCGTTTGGCAGCCGGAATACCCCTCGCCCGGAAAGAAGTACCGGCAGCGCTGGTCCGAAAAGACGATATACTCCAAATCCACATCCCGACCGGCTCAAAGAAGAAGGAGCTGCATCGTCCAGGACTCCCGGTGATTCTACGCGTTCTCCCCGACCCAGTAGAGGAAAGTTTGACAACCAATCGGATCGACCCAGTCGCGGAAAGTCGAGGGACGAAGATCATACCAAAGGACAGACGCGTCGCAACAGCACAGATGTTAAAAAGGAGGCTTCTGGTTTTAAAGTGACGCGCGTCAAAGGAAAAGAACGCGAATTGGTTTGGGATTCAGATCCCGCACCTAAAAAAGCACCGGTATCCCGGGCAAAATCATCATCACCCAGAGACCGAAGCAAATCAAAAGCCGAGGGTTACATACGTTTGAACCGATACATTGCCAATGCGGGAGTTTGTTCCCGCCGCGAAGCAGACGTGCTCATAAAAGCCGGAGTAGTACAGGTAAACGGTGAAGTAGTTACCGAAATGGGCGTTAAAGTGGGTCCGGATGATGTGGTGCATTATGCGGGGCAAAAGCTCAGTAGAGAGAAAAATGTTTACGTGCTGCTCAATAAACCGAAGGATTATGTAACCACCATGCGCGATCCCGAAGGAAGAAAATCGGTTCATCAACTTGTGAAGTCAGCGTGTAAAGAACGCATCGTTCCGGTGGGACGTCTGGACCGTCTGACCACTGGTTTGTTGTTGTTCACCAATGACGGAGATCTGGCCAAAAAACTGTCTCATCCCAAACACGGAGTGAGTAAATTGTACCATCTGGAGCTCGATAAAAAAGTATCCGGCAAAGACATTCAGAACCTGTTGAGCGGAGTGATCCTTGAAGATGGCGAAGTAAAAGCAGACAAGGTTTCTTATGTTGGCGATAATCAACGGGAGCTCGGTATGGAGATTCACATGGGTAAAAACCGTGTGGTGCGGAGAATGATGGAAGAATTGGGTTATAAGGTGCTGAAACTGGACCGCGTAATGTTCGCCGGCCTTACCAAAAAGAATCTGCCAAAAGGTAAATTCCGTCATCTCACAGAAACTGAAGTTGGTCAACTGAAGTCGCGCGGTTAGGTCGTCCTGAATGGGGATCTGATTTTCTGTTGAAAATATTATTTCTTCAGAGGAGTGAAACTTTGTTACTTTACGCTAAAATGTGGTATAGATGAACGTATTGGTACTGGGATCCGGAGGAAGGGAACACGCATTGAGCTGGAAAATTTCGCAAAGTTCGATGTTGCAACGGCTGTTTATTGCGCCCGGAAATCCAGGCACTGCAGCCGTCGGTACAAATTTGCCCATTGATATTTCTGATTTCAAAGCCGTAAAAAGTGCCTGTCTTGAAAATGACATTACCGTTTTACTGGTAGGCCCCGAACAACCACTCGTGGATGGTATTGCCGATTTTTTTGCTGAAGACGAACAACTGAAGCACATACTGGTAGTAGGGCCTAAAAAAGCCGGCGCACAACTCGAAGGCAGCAAAGCATTCGCAAAAGAGTTTATGGCGCGCCATCAAATCCCTACGGCCGCGTACAAAAGTTTCGATAAATCAGGATTTGCAGAAGCGGTATCGTTTATGGAATCGCTCACCCCGCCGTATGTGCTCAAAGCAGATGGATTGGCCGCCGGCAAAGGTGTTCTGATCATCGACTCGCTGAACGAAGCCAAAGAAAAACTTTCCGAAATGTTTGCCGGAAAATTCGGATCTGCCGGGAAAACGGTGGTCATCGAAGAATTTCTGAAAGGTCGCGAAATGTCAGTTTTCCTGCTCACTGATGGTTCTGCATTCAAAATGCTTCCTTATGCAAAGGACTACAAACGCGTTGGCGATGGAGACACCGGACCGAATACTGGTGGAATGGGTGCCGTTTCCCCCGTTTCATTTGCGCGTCCCGATGTCATCAATAAAATTCATGATCGTGTAGTATTGCCCACCATACATGGGCTGCAAAGCGATGGTATTCCGTATGTCGGATTCATCTTTATAGGATTGATGATTGTCAAAGACGATCCGTATGTCATCGAATACAACGTTCGGATGGGTGACCCTGAAACCGAGGTTGTGGTGCCCAGGATGAAATCGGATCTTCTGGATATGTTCGAAGGTATTGCCACAGGAACGCTTTCGGAGCGCCATGTAGAAATTGACGAGCGAACAGCGGCAACCGTTATGTTGGTTTCAGGAGGATATCCGGATCAATACGAAAAGGGCAAAGTAATTGAAATGCCCGATGCGTTTGGAGAGCAGGTGCATGCGTTTCATGCAGGAACCCGACAAAACGAAAAAGGCGAGTTGGTTACCGATGGCGGAAGAGTAATGGCGGTAACGGCAATGGGAAAAGGATTGGAAAAAGCATTGCTTCGCGCATATGAAGCTGCTGATGCCGTAAATTTCTCAGGCAAGAATTTCAGAAGAGACCTCGGTCAGGATCTGATGCCGAAAACGGCAGTAAAAAAATAGGTACTACTTATTTCAGCGCACCCTCACTTTCCGCCTTCTTGTTGTATTTGTGCTGGCTGTACAACCAGTAAAACAACCCAACAAACCCGATTACTATAAAAATATTATTCGGGTTGGCTGCTCCGAGATCTCCGATCGGAACGAGAATATTATCAAATGTCCAGACGATTAAACGCCCTAACGGATTTACGATATAGTCCATGGTGCAACTTGTTTTGAATCGGCATCAAAAATAGAACATCTCGTTAAAAGAACAGTATTTTTAGCGCATGATATTGCGGCTATTTCGATCGAACCAACCGGCCATGGCTTTGCTGCTGCCGCCCATCGGTCTTATTCTATGGCTTCCCGGCTGGTGGTTGAATCAATCTCCGGACTATTCTGTTTCAATGCTGGGCTTTTTGCAATTGTCCTCTACCGAAGCTTCGGGCCGAATCGGGTTGTTCATGGCTTTCGCATTGGTGATGCTGGGAGCAGTTATTTTTAACAACTTGTTTCAGGCCAATGATCTCATCGAGCGCAGAAACCAATTACCCGGCCTTTGCTATGTCATTGCTTTTTCGTGGTCGCCATTCATGCTTCAGTACAGTCACCTGCTGATCGCTTTTCTGTTCATTTTGCTCGCAATTCGACGGTTGATGATGATTTACCGGCAAATGTATGTACTGCGCGAATTGTTCGATGTCGGACTGTTTATTGGTTTGGCCAGTTTGTTTTACACCCCGGCCGTGTTGTTTCTGTTGGGATGCAACGACGATTTCCTCGAGCGCTATCCGCGTTCGGGCAAGGCCC
>CALDPJ010000188.1 GCA_937911795.1 uncultured Flavobacteriales bacterium
TTTTGCGTAGGCGTTGTTTCCCAGCTGATAAATGCTTTCGGAGTTGGTCATAATCGGCGCAATTGTCGATTTATCGCCCCCCATATATTCGGCGATGGATTGCGGAGAACCACGTCGGACCGGAAAATCACGGTCGAATTCGCGCTCGGTAAGGGACTGGAGAAAAGTATTCAATCCCTCGTCCATCCAGGTCCACTGGCGCTCGTCGGAGTTGACGATCATCGGAAACCAGTTGTGGCCGACTTCGTGGATGATCACCCCGATCATGCCCCATTTTACCCGTTCAGAATAAGTTCCATCTGGTTCGGTGCGACCGAAGTTGAAACAGATCATCGGGTATTCCATTCCGATTCGGTCAGCATTCACCGAAATCGCCACCGGATACGGATAGTCAAATGTGTATTTGCTGTAAGTCTTCAACGTGTGCACCACCGTGCGTGTGGAATAGCGCTCCCACAGCGGGTTTCCTTCTTTCGGATAATAGGACATTGCCATCACGGTACGGTCGCCGAAAGGAACGCCTTGTGCATCCCAGATAAATTTCCGTGAACTGGCAAACGCAAAATCCCGCACATTTTCGGCCTTGAACTTCCAGGTTCGGGTGCCATCTGCGCGCTTTGTTTCCCGGTCTTCGGCTTCCTGCTGGGTAACAATCAGCACAGGCTTATCGGCTGTGCGCGCCTCCTCGAGTCGCTGACGTTGGGTTTCTGTGAGTACATCTCGCGGATTTTGCAATACTCCTGTTGATCCGATGATATGATCTGCAGGAACGGTCAGATTGACTTCATAATCTCCGAAGGTGAGCGCGAATTCTCCGGCACCGAGAAATTGCTTGTGCTGCCAGCCATCGTGATCGTTGTACACGACCATTCGCGGGTAAAACTGGGCAATGGTGTAAAGATAATTGCTGTCGGATTCAAAGTATTCATAGCCCGAACGGCCGCCGATTTTCATGCGGTCGTTGATGTTGTACCACCATTTTACCGTAAAAGTATAGGCTGCTCCGGCGGGTAATTGTCGTGGCATATCGATTCGCATCATTGTTTTGTTGATCGTATAAGAAAGATCGTTTCCGCTGTTGTCTTTTATTGCTTCAATTTTAAATCCTCCGTCAAAAGTGGGCTGCCAGTAATCCAGATCTCCGAAACGCATTGAATCGCGCATGGAGCTGGTGCGGATTTTATAGGAATCGGAATCTTTGGCGCGGGCATTCTGGTCGAGTTGAAGCCACAGGTACTTGAGCTGATCGGGTGAATTGTTGTAGTAGGTGATGGTCTCCTCGCCGTAAATCCGCTGTAGTGTGTCATCGAGCGTGATGTTCATTTTATAATCGGCACGCTGTTGCCAATACCGGTGTCCAGGAGCTCCGGAACCGGCGCGATAAACATTGGGCGTGGGCAATAAATTATCGATCTGGGCAAATTTATTCGGTGGATCTTGCGCAAAAACAGCAGTGCAACAAATAATCATCGATAAAAGCAGGGAAAATTTCAGCTTCATGTGGTAGAGAAGATTTTAGAAAGGGCTAAGATAAAAATTTCGTTTTCAGGGCGACTATCGAACCACAAAGCTCACAAAGAATTCACGGAGCGCACCAAGGCTAAATTAAGGAGCCTGCTTTCTCTGTGACCTTTGTGCAACCTTGGTGAACTTTGTGGTTAAAAAAATCTGAACCACGTAGCGCACGAAGCATTCACGGAGCGCACCAAGGCTAAATGAAAGAGCCTACTTTCTCTGTGACCTTTGTGCACACCGTGGTAAAAGACCGTCACAATTAAGATTCTTTACATTTGCAACCATGAAATGGATTACGATTTTATTGCTGGCCATTGCTCCGGCATTTCTTTCACTGTCAGAAAAACCCGCTGTTCACGAAGTGTACGTCAGCCTAACACAAGTAGAATACAACGCGGATGCCAATACACTTGAGGTTGCACTGAAGCTATTTACCGATGATACCGACCGCGCCCTGGGCCGCCATTTCCGCGAAAACCTCCTGCTCGGAGAACCCGACGAACACCCACTTAGCGATTCACTGCTGACGGTATATCTGACACAAAATCTGATTTTTACCTGCAACGGGCAACCGCTCAACCTGCGCTTCTACGGCAAGGAAGTTTCTGTTGAAGAAACCTGGTGCTATTTCGATTTTCCGCTGGACTGCAATTCAGACAAAGAGCTGAAAGTAGAGAACCGGATTTTCACCGAAGTCTTCCCCGATCAGGTGAACCTCATGAAATTTTCGGGTGGAAACATGGAGGAGCAAAGCCTGCAGCTCAACAAAGACCTCAGCCACGGAACCATTCAGCTGCCATGACGAAAAAAGAGAAGGCCGCTTACGTAATGGAAGCGCTGGAAAAATTATATCCCGAAACACCAATTCCGCTGGAGCACACCGATCCTTACACGCTACTGATCGCCGTTTTACTGAGCGCCCAATGTACCGATGTCAGAGTCAATCAAATCACCCCCATTCTCTTTGCCCGCGCTGACAATCCGACAGATATGGTGAAACTGAGCATCGACGAGATCAAAGCCATCATCCGACCGTGTGGGTTGAGTCCTGCGAAATCAAAGGCCATTCACGGATTGTCCGAAATCCTGCTGAAAAAACACGGCGGTGAGGTTCCGGAATCTTTCGAAGAACTCGAGGCACTTCCGGGAGTCGGTCACAAAACAGCATCTGTGGTGATGTCGCAGGCGTTTGGCGTACCGGCATTTCCGGTTGATACGCACATCCACCGGCTCATTTACCGCTGGGGATTGTCCAACGGAAAAAATGTAACCCAGACCGAAAAGGACTGTAAACGACTGTTCCCTAAAGAAACCTGGAATAGGCTTCACCTGCAGATCATCTACTACGGGCGCGAATATTCTCCGGCTCGCGGGCTGAATCTTGAAAAGGATTTCATCACGGCCACCATCGGCAGGAAATCGGTGTTGCGCGAAGCGGAGAAAAAGAAATAGCCGGAAGCTATAAGGCAAAACATGTATTTTCAGCGCATGAAGCCAATTGCTGAATCTTCCCAATCCTACTTCCACGGCCTGGACGGATTGCGCTTTCTGGCGTTTATGGTGGTGCTGGGAAGCCACCTTACCCACCCGTTATCAGAACGATTTAAGGAAGGTGCTTTGGGTTATTTTCTCTCGTGGTTTCAGTATGGCTACCTGGCAGTGGATTTGTTTTTCGTGCTTTCTGCCTTTCTCATTTCGTGGTGGGGTCTGCGGGAAATTCAACACAAAAACGACTTCAGTTTTGGGAAATATTTCGTCCGAAGAGCATTGCGCATCTGGCCGCTTTATTTTCTGATGGTGTTGATCTGCCTCCTCATAATCCAGCTACAATCGGGAACCGGCATGAAAATTTCTGACATGCCCTCGTTGTGGTACTATTTTACATTTACGCTCAATTTTGCGGCGCTTGAGGAAGATCAGTTCCTGATGGTGATACTCTGGTCGATTTCCGTAGAAGAACAATTCTACATCTTCAACGGGCTCGTGCTGAAATTCCTGCGGAAATATTTTCTGGTGATCAACTTGCTGGCATTTGCAGCATCAGCCGTTTTTCGAATTATTTTTCTCGACCAACCGCTTACACTTCACTACCACAGCTTTAGCGTGATGGCCTGTTTCGCCGCGGGAAATATCCTCGCCTATGCCATAACACACAAAAGCTGGTCTTTAAAATTGAAGGAATTTTTCAACGGAAAATCTGCTAATATTTCGTTTTGGTTATTAATGTTGGTGTTGGCATTTTATCCCGTATTGGCAGAGATTACCTGGATCTACGCCATCGAAAAAATCTGGATTCCGGTGCTGTTTGCCGGAGCGGTAGCTTATCAAACCTTCCGTTCAAGCGGTCTATTTTCGCTGCACAACCGGCGAGCACTAAATTATCTCGGCAAAATATCCTATGGCTTATATTGCTTTCACGGATTAGTGATCGCAGTGCTCATCAACCTCCTGCAACTGGCCGGCTTTCAATATCCGCCACTTTCGCCTTTCGTTGCCCTCGTCCTTTTTCCGGTGACGAGCCTTGGTTTGACCATTCTGCTGGCCCACTTTTCGTACCGCTGGTTTGAATTGCCGATTCTAAACTACAAAAACCGTTTCCGGTAACAGTCAGCACAAATCTCAGTACATTCGTGAGACAGAAAACAAGCACCTCTTAAGGTATTCATGAAGCATTTATATTTTTTCATTTTCATCTGTTTTTCTCCGTTGCTTTTCGGCCAGGAGGCCAGGCAGACAGGGCCCGACACGGCCGATGTTTCCAGCATCGACAACATCATCAACGCCTATTACGCCACCACAACAGGACCAGCTGCACAACGCGATTGGGCGCGGTATCGGTTTCTGTTTCAACCCGACGCGCAAATCAATGCACGCGTGTTCGGAATGTCGGGCAGATTGCAATATGTACATGGTTCACTCGAGGAATTTATTGGTCAGGTAGATGAATATTTCACGATCAACGGGTATTTCGAACGGGAAATCGGTCGGTCGGTGCATGTCTACCGCGACATTGCCCAGGTGTTTTCGGCGTATGAAACCAAGCTGGCCACCAATCAGAAATCGTATCACCGGGGGGTAAAATCAATACAGCTTGTGTTTGACCAGGAACGGTGGTGGATTGTAAACGTGCTGTACAACAATGAATCGGTGAAAGACCCGATTCCCGCCGAATATCTTTACAAACCCGATCCTCAGGAATGATACCGAAAGAGATTCTCATGATTCGTCCGCGGCACTTCGGGTACAATCCTGAAACGGCTGCATCCAACAAATTTCAGCAACCTTCCGAAATCGAAAACGCTGCCCAACTTGCGTTGGATGAGTTCGACGCAATGGTCGATCAATTGCGGAAAAATGGTGTAATTGTTCGGGTAGAAAATGACCGCGAAGATGTTGTTTCGCCCGATGCTGTTTTTCCGAACAATTGGCTGGCGGTAATTCCGGGTGGAACGCTGATTCTTTTTCCGATGATGGCACCGAGCCGAAGGAACGAAATCAACCGGGAACTGGTGAATGAGTTGATGGCCGAAAAAAAGTATCCGCGCAAAATCGATCTCACAGAACGCGCCGGAAAAGGAGAATTTCTGGAAGGCACCGGTAGCGTCGTATTCGACCATGCTCACCGGGTTGCCTACGCCTGTTCGTCGCCACGCACCGATCTGAAATTACTTTCGGAGTTGTGCCGCGAAATTGAATACACGCCCGTTTCCTTTCATGCCGGAGACATCAACGGTCAGGAAATCTATCACACCAATGTGATGATGAGTGTTGGGAAAAATAAGGTGGTTTTGTGCAGCGAAGCCATCGAAGACGCCATGGAGCGCAGCATATTAACTGCCCGAATAGCCTCTACCGGAAAGGAACTTATCGAAATATCGCACAGACAGATGGCTGCTTTTGCCGGGAATGTTTTTCAGGTTCAGGCGGGAGACCACCCCGTCTGGATTATGTCCGAAACGGCTTTTAGAGGTTTTACCGACGCTCAGCGAAAGTCACTCGAAAGCGATGGCGGAATTTGTGCTGTGCGCATTTCGACCATCGAACAGTTGGGTGGAGGAAGCGCGCGCTGCATGATAGCGGGGCTGTATTAAGCCATAAAAAAGCCCCGTGATACTTCACCGGGGCTTTCATAATTTTATGCTTTCGTCTTTTACCGGAT
>CALDPJ010000189.1 GCA_937911795.1 uncultured Flavobacteriales bacterium
GGAAAGGGAGTTGCTGGAGATCGAACGCCGCTTCCGAATTCAGGAAAGCCTCTATGTTTTTCTGTTGGAGAAGCGCGCGGAACTGTCCATTTCACTCGCAGCCACCGACAGCGACACCCGCGTTGTGGACAAGCCCTATGTACTGCCCGGCCCCATTGCCCCGGTACCGCAACGCGCCTATTCCATTGCCATTCTCTTGGGGCTGTTCATTCCGGTGATCGGTATCTTTCTCGTAGAGAAGCTCAACGACAAGATTATGACCCCCGGCATGGTCAAGCGCATCACCCAAGTGCCCATTATCGGCACGGTGCGTTACAACAAGGATTCCTCACCGCTGGTGGCGGCCACCAAACCCCGTTCGGCCATCGCCGAAGAGTACAGGAACATACGGACCAACCTCAGGTTTTTCCCACGGGAAGGAAAGGCCGGGGTGTACATGGTCACCTCCTCGATAGGCGCCGAAGGAAAAACCTTCACGGCCATGAATCTTTCATCGGTGCTGGCTTTGAGTGGAAAACGAACGGTCTTACTCGGGCTTGATTTAAGGAAACCTAAAATAATCGATGACTTCCAGCTCGCCAACGACAAGGGCATCAGTACCTATCTTAGCAACGAGCATTCGCTGGATGAGGTGTTGCAACCGAGTAAATTAATTGATGGTTTTGATATCATTCCCGCGGGTCCGGTGCCGCCCAATCCTTCGGAATTGATCATGAGTCAGCGCATGGATGATCTGATCAGCGAACTGTATGAACGGTACGATTACATCATTCTCGATACTCCGCCGGTTGGTCTGGTAACCGATGGCTTTATCCTGATGAAACATGCCGCACTATCTATTTTTGTCGTCCGTCAGGGTACCACCAGGAAGCATCATCTGCGTCACATCCGGCAAATGAATGAACAGCAGAAACTGGGTCCGGTAGCCATCCTGTTCAACGCGGTGCAGGTAAATCGAGGTGCAGGTGGTTACGCATATGGCTACCACTATGGATATGGCTACGGATACGGCAATGGAAATGGCTATTACAACGATGTAGAGGTAAAGCGTGGCGTAATGAGCCGCGTTAAAAGTGTTTTTTCCAAATCCTGATGGAGTTGATTTCCCGCTGGATTCAATCGCTGCATCCACGAACCAGAAAAATCGGTAAAAATGTAGCATCTTCGGTGGTTTACCGGATGATTTCGATGGCCGCTTCACTGGTCATGGTGCCATTGCTGCTCGAGTGGCTCGGAGCAACCCAGTATGGTATCTGGCTTACGATTCAGGCAGTGGTTGGCTGGTTTATGTTGTTCGATTTAGGGCTGGGCAACGGCCTTAGAAACAAGCTTGCCGAAGCAATGGCTGCCGATGACCAGGAACTTGCTCAAACCTACGTCAGCACCGCTTATGCCATCATTACAGCAATCGCGGTGTTGTTGTTCGTCGGATTTCTAATAGCCGGCTTATTCATCGACTGGACCGTGGTGTTCAATACCGACGATAATATGCAACGATCGCTGGCAGTTACCATGACCATTGTATTTGCGTTTTTTTCGGTCCAGTTTGTTTTTCAATTGGTAAAGATGGTTTTCATGGCCGATCAACGGCCGGCGCTGCCAACATTGATCAACACAGTAGGAACGGTGTTATCACTGGCGGTGATAGCAGTACTGATGAAACAGGCACCCGGAAATCTCATATGGGTTGCGGCCGTCATCAGCGGCACCAATGTGCTTGTTTTAATAATTGCCAATGCCGTGGCCTTTCGGGGGAAATATAGTTTTCTGAAACCTTCGTGGAGAAAAGTAAAACGCAAACACATGCGTTCGCTGGGTGGGGTGGGCGTACAGTTTTTTGTGTTGCAGGGGGCGGCGCTCGTGGTTTTCGCTACCGATAATATGATCATCACACAAATGATTGGTCCGGAAGAAGTGCCGGCATACAATATTGCTTTCAAGTATTTTAATCTGGTGATGGTGTTTTTCACCGTCCTCACGGTACCTTATTGGTCGGCCTTTACCGATGCATTTCACCGGCAGGATCACCAATGGATCAAAAACACGGTTCGCGCCTTGATGCGCATCTGGTTTTTATCGTTGGTCGTGGTGGTCGTGATGCTTTTGGCAGCCCCCACGGTTTACCAGCTTTGGGTTGGCGACAGCATTACCGTAAGCTGGGGACTGAGTCTCACCTTTGCCGTTTGGGTAAGTCTGTCAAGCGGAATAGCGGTGTTCAGTAATTTCCTGAGTGGGGTAGGGAAAATCAGGCTCAGTATGTACCACGCTGTGTTTGTAATGATCATCAACCTGCCGCTTTCAATCTTCCTGGCGGGACCGTGTGGAATGGGCAGTACAGGTGTAATTCTGGCGTCGGTTCTGGGAATGATTCCACGGCTTATTTTACAACCGTTGCAATATCGTTTGATCATACTGGGAAAGGCCCGCGGCATCTGGAACCGCTAATTTCAACAAAAAGAATGGCACCTTTCTTTTGTGTCAGTTCTTTTGTACCTTTGCCGTCCGATTTTTTTAAACCTAAATTCAACTATTTATGAATCGCTACGAAACTGTTTTCATTTTAACTCCCGTTTTGTCTGAAGAACAGGCAAAGGAAGCAGTTGCCAAGTACAAGGAATTTTTGACCAGTAAAGGTGCAAAAATTGTCCATGAAGAGAACTGGGGCCTGAAAAAGCTGGCCTATCCAATTCAAAAGAAATCTACCGGATTCTACAACCTCATTGAGTTTGAAGCACCCGGAGAGATGGTAAACGAGCTCGAAATTACTTATCGACGAGATGAGCGCATGCTTCGTTTTTTAACCATTCGCATGGAGAAAGAGCACATTAAATTTGCGGAAAGCAGAAGAAACAAGAAATCCGAAGAAACTGCGGCAACCGCTTAATCCTTTATTGATCAAATTTTAAAACAAACTACCATGGCAGAATCAGAAATCAGATACCTGACCCCCATAAGTATCGACACACAGAAGAACAAGTACTGTCGATTCCGTAAAAACCGCATCAAATACATCGATTATAAAGATGCCGATTACCTGTTGAAACTGGTAAACGAGCAAGGAAAACTGCTTCCACGCAGATTGACCGGAACTTCGTTGAAATACCAGCGCAAAGTTGCACAAGCAGTTAAACGAGCACGTCACCTGGCTTTAATGCCATATGTAGCTGACCTTCTCAAGTAATTCATCCATACTCAAACACAACGAACATGAAAGTGATTCTTAAAAAAGATGTCGAAAAGCTCGGAGATGCCAACGATATCGTTTCGGTAAAAGATGGTTACGGAAGAAATTACCTGATTCCTCAGGGACTGGCTATTGTTGCTACCGAATCTGCTCAGAAGGTTTTGAAAGAAACCATGAAGCAACGCGCGCACAAAGAGGCGAAGTTTAAAGAAGAGGCTGAAAAACTGGCTAAAACCATTGAAAATGCCACCATCACTGTAGGCGCGAAAGCCGGTGAGAACGGTAAAATATTTGGTTCAGTAAACACTATTCAGCTGGCCGAAAACCTGAAAAAACTGGGTATTGAGGTTGATCGTAAATACATCACCATCAAAGACGAGCCCATTAAATCTTTGGGTAAATATCAGGCTGAGGTGAGACTTCACAAAGAAGTGATCCAAACCATCGAATTTGAAGTAGTAGAAGAGTAACCGCTTTTACTTTCGAAATAAACTGAAGCTCCTTCCCCTATCGGGAGGGAGTTTTTTTTTATTCGTACCGCAGCGATTCAATCGGATCGAGAGCCGCGGCTTTCTGGGCCGGATAGTAACCGGAAATTACGCCAACCACAAAACACAATGCCACACCCACAAAGATCCACAGCCACGGAATGATGAAGCCCGATCCGATAAGGCTTCCAACAAGATTTCCAATCAGTATCCCCAGTACAATTCCAACCAACCCTCCAATCTGTCCGATCACTACCGATTCTGCCAGAAACTGCCTCCGAATCAACTGGCTGCTGGCACCAATGGCCTTCCGTACGCCAATTTCGCGGGTTCGCTCCGTTACAGAAACCAACATGATATTCATCAAACCGATGGCGGCACCCAATAAGGTAATAAGTCCAATGAAGGTAGCCACGAGCTGAATCTCAGCGGTTTTTTCGATTACAAAGCTCGAGATACTATCGCTCTGATTAATAGCAAATGAATCGGGCTGGCCGATGTTATCCTGCCGAACGTTCCTGAAAACGCCTTTGGCTTCGGCCAACGCCGGTGTTACCTGATCTGCCCGGTCTACCTGAACCGTGATGACATAGGAGGTGCGCGGGGTGGCATAATTCAGTTTTACGTGCATCACCGGAACCAGGCACATATTGTCTCCGCTGAAACCAATGCTGCTCCCTTTGGCGGCAAGCAGACCAATTACGGTGTATTTTGCACTTCCGATGGAGATGCTTTTGCCAATCGGATCCTCGTTGTCTTTGAATACTTTACTCGCTATATTGCTGCCGATAATAACGACGGCTGCTCCGGATGAAGTTTCGAATTCAGAAAAGTTCCTGCCGCTCTCCAGCTGATATCCCGAAGTTACCAGATAGTTTTCATCACCTCCCATTACAGAAATATTGGGATCGGATTTTGTGGATTTGTATTTCACTGTCGCGATCTGTGACGCAAAGGCTGAGATACAAATTTTGGAAGGGTAGTGGTAGGATTCTTTAAATTCAGAAGCCTGATCGAAGGTGATTACCGGATTTTCTTTCTGCACTTTACCGCCTTCTGAAGAACGCCCGATATTCGATCGATACCGGATGCTAAATGAATTGGAGCCCATCTGAGAAAATTCATCAGAAAGTTTGGCTTTAATCGCATCGATAGAAGTGAGAATCCCTACCAAAGCAGTGATGCCCACAGCAATGATCAACACCGTAAGAGACGTGCGCAGTACCTGACTGCGAATCGAACGAAAGGCAATTTTTATATTTTCTAATTCCTTATCCAGCACTTCTAAAAAATTGACTTCGAAAATCCAAGGCCTAAGGTAGCAAAAGCGGCGGTTTTACCGTCTTAATTTGCTACTTTCGCGACTCGGAATCGAATGTAGTAAACCCTCTTAAAACCCGTAGAAATGGTCTTTGATCTTGACATGATTGAAAAAGTATATGCCGGCTTTCCCGAAAAGGTAAAGGCAGCCAGAGAACTGTTGGGCCGTCCGCTCACAGCAACTGAAAAAATCCTTTATACACATTTGTGGAGCGGCAATGCAGAAGTCGAGTATTCGAGGGGTGAATCGTATGTAGATTTTGCACCAGACCGCGTTGCCATGCAGGATGCTACTGCGCAGATGGCATTGTTGCAGTTTATGCAGGCCGGAAAACCAAAAGTGAGTGTTCCTTCTACCGTCCACTGCGATCACCTGATCCAGGCCAGGGTAGGAGCAGACAAAGATCTGCAGGAATCGATCAATAAAAACAATGAAGTATTCAATTTTCTGGCTTCTGTGTCGAACAAATACGGCATTGGTTTCTGGAAACCCGGAGCGGGGATTATTCATCAGGTAGTGTTGGAAAACTATGCTTTTCCGGGGGGAATGATGATCGGTACCGATTCACACACCGTGAATGCCGGCGGGCTTGGAATGGTTGCCATCGGTGTTGGTGGTGCCGACGCAGTGGATGTAATGGCAGGGATGGCTTGGGAATTGAAATTCCCGAAACTTATAG
>CALDPJ010000190.1 GCA_937911795.1 uncultured Flavobacteriales bacterium
TCAACGCAGAACAGGTATTATAAAATATTCAGTTAAGATTACTTAGAACCATTGGTTTTCTCGCGAATGATTTCCTGAAGTTTCGGACGGACGCGGCCCTTGTGATAAACATTGCGCTCCATCTCCAGATTCTTTCGCAGTTCTTTTTGCTGATCTTCGGGTAACTGAATAAAGTCATGGCAGGCGTCAGAGCAACAACCGCTGTATTTTGCGGCACATTCAGAACATTGAATAAACAGCAAGTGGCATACAGCATTGGCGCAGTTGGTGTGGTCATCACATGGTTTTCCACATTGGTGGCACGTGGCAATCACATCATCTGAAATCCGCTCTCCTAGTCTTTGGTCAAAGACAAAATTTTTGCCTTTGAATTTATTCTCAAGCCCAAGTTCCTTCACCTGCCGGGTGTATTCAATAATACCGCCGTTGAGCTGATGCACGTTCTCAAAACCTCGGTGTTTGAGCCATGCACTCGCTTTCTCACAACGAATTCCGCCGGTGCAGTACATCACTATGTTTTTGTCCATGTGCGGTTTCAGCATTTCTTCCACCACAGGCAACGAGTCGCGAAAGGTATCAACATCAGGGCAAATGGCTTTTTCGAAATGCCCGACTTCGCTTTCGTAGTGATTGCGCATATCCACCACGATGGTATCTTCTTTAGCGGTGATTTCATTGAAGAATTCTGCATCAATGTGTTTACCACGATGGGTTACATTGAAGGTTTCATCGTTGAGTCCATCGGCCACAATTTTATCCCGGACTTTTATCACCAGTTTAATGAACGATCTGCCATCATCTTCAATGGCAATATTCAAGCGGATGCCTTTTAAAAAGTCGGTATCATCCAGCATCTGAACCATGTTGTGGTACTGTTCTTTCGGAACGCTGATTTGTGCGTTGACTCCTTCGTACGCTACATAAATCCGCCCGAGTACACCGACGGAATCAAACTGTGCGTAGAGATAATTTCTGAAAATTTGCGGGTTGCCGATCTGGTGATACTTGTAGAAGGACAAGGTAATGCGCTCAATAGCGCTGTTGGCCATCTGTTCTTCGAGTATCTTCCTGTCGAGCCGATTGTACAGTTGCATACTATAAATCAGTTTGAAGGTTGAAAAAATAATGAGCGGCAAAGGTAAGGATTTACTGAGATTCAATAACAGAAGAGGACAGACAACCGTATGTTGTCAATCCCGGTTATAATCCACCGTCCATTGCCGCAGTTTTTTCCGGTGATCATCCGAAATCTGATCGGGCAGCAAACGCCATGTCCAGTTGTTTTCTCCGCCACCGGGGTTGTTCATGCGTGCTCCGCCGCCGAGTTCCAGCAGATCCTGAATCGGTAGAATGGCTGTTTTGGCAACCGAGGCTTCAGCCATTTGACAAAATACGTGGGGAATGTCCTGCGCTTTAAGTTTCCGCCCCACATATCGCTCAATCTGATCTTTGAATTTTTTGCCATCTGATTTGAACCAACCGCTAACCGTATCGTTGTCGTGCGTACCGGAATACACTACAAATCTTTTTGTGAAATTGTGCGGTATGTGATCCGACTGGGCCATATCTTCTCCGAATCCAAACTGCAAAACTTTCATTCCCGGAATCTGCAGGTCATCTCTCAATTGAAACACTTCGGGACTTATTTCACCGAGGTCTTCTGCAACAAACGGAATTTCACCGAGTACCTCTTTAACGTGATCGAAAAATTGCATTCCCGGGCCGGTTTTCCATTTGCCGTTGATGGCCGTTTCTTCTCCGGCAGGAACCTCCCAGTAATCTGCAAATGCTCTGAAGTGATCGATCCGGATGAGGTCAAACAATTGCCTGTTTACGCGCAGGCGGTCAATCCACCACTGGTAATTCTGCTTCTTCAGTTTTTTCCACTCAAAAACGGGCATTCCCCAAAGTTGACCGGTTTCGCTGAAGTAATCGGGCGGAACACCCGCCATTCCCTTAATCCCCCCATCGGAGTATAGCCTGAAAATATCGCGATTGGCCCATACGTCGGCAGAATTGTGGCTGACATAAATGGGTATATCTCCAAACAATGCAACTCCGCGTTTTCTGCAATATTTCCGGAGTTGTTTCCACTGATGATAGAAAATGAATTGCAACCATTTTACCTTTTCCAGCTCGTTTGGGAACTCCTCGCGAATACGTTGTAATGCCTCAGGATTCCGGTCTTTCAGTTCTTCGGGCCACTCGACCCAGGGTTTTCCAGCTTCATTATCGCGGATGATCATAAACAAAGAAAAGTCATCCAGCCAGCTGTTTTCTTTCCGGCAGAATTCCTGAAAACCTTTGACCAGATCCGGAAAATCACCCTGCGAATATCGGTCCCAGGCCAGTTCAAAGAGGGTATTGCGAATATTTTCTGCTGCAGAAAAATCGGCATAGGCAGTGGGTTGTTTTCTCCAGTTCCGTAGGTCAGAATCTTTCAACAATCCTTCCTTCACCAGTAATTCGGGACTAATCAGCATCGCATTTCCGGCGCGACTGG
>CALDPJ010000191.1 GCA_937911795.1 uncultured Flavobacteriales bacterium
CTTTGTTGCCTCTCCTTCTTCTGTATTGATTCTCACAAAATAAGTACCCGAAGAAAGGGATGACACATTTACAGAATTTTTATTGGCAATCCACATTTCTGGCTCATAGATCAGCAGTTTTCCGGTGATATCAAAAATCCGAACCTCCGCATTCATTGCCTTTGGAAAAACGACAGTAAATTCAGATGTTGCGGGATTTGGATAAATGCTCACACTTTGCTCTGAAATTACATCTGCAATGCCTACTGTGCTATCCACCAATGGAGAAGCCCACAGGCCTCGACCATAAGTGGCGGCATAGAGTGTATTGGTGGTATTGTTGATGTCCAATTCATTTATCATTACATTCGGCAACAGGTTGCTGTACGGCTGCCAGTCTGAGAATGTATTGTCTATATAGTAAATTCCGTAGTCCATTCCCAAATACAGGCCGTCTTTTCCATTATTGTCCCAAATAAGGGCCAGGGCACTAAAGTTTGGTAAATTCTTTTTATAGTTGATCCAAGTATTCCCTCCATCCTCTGAAACCATAACACGATTGGCGCCCGTTGTAGCTACTGCAATTTTGTTGGCATCCGTAGGATTTATGGCGATGGAATTGATCTGTCCCCCAGGTAAGGTTGTCTGGATCCAGGCCGTAGCACCCGCATCGGTAGTACGATAAAAGAACGGGCCCATGGAAGCGTACATTACTTGATTATTGGATGGCGAAATTTTTAAATTATCGAGCTCATTGCCGAAGTTTTGTGAAATGGCTGTCCAAGAACCCCCAAGATTAGAAGATTTATAGAGGAAGTTGTAGCCCACATAAATGGTGTTTTGCAGCACTGGATCCTGCTCAAACGGCGTAACCCAATTTCCAGATCCAACGCCCGGTTCGTTTAGGTTAATATAGGAAGCCCCGCCGCTCATGGAGCGGTAAAGTTGTCCGAACTGCGACGTTCCGAAAAATATATTGCTGTTGTCCTTATCGATGAAGGACTCCATGCCATCAGCGCCCAACCAGTCTTGCCAACCAGTTGCTGCTGTGTAGAAAGAGGTTCCATTATCCTGTGAGCCTCCTGAAACAATTACATCCTGGGTTTGGGAAACTCCAATTTTATAAAACTGGCGAATTCCCAATCCTTCAGTTAAGTCTTCATAATAATCGGAGTTAATAACGGCCGTGTTTTCGGCTTTAAAAATTCCACCGTCGGTTACGGCATACAAAGTAGTGCCATGGAATAACAAATCGTCAACATCTGCATGGCAATAACCTCTATTTCCAGATTGTGACAGAGCTGGTTGCCAATCTGAAGTACAACTGAAATTAACTCCTGCATCAGATGATTTCCAAGAAAGAATACCGGCAATATGGACTTCATTGACATCTGTTGGGTTTACGGCAATGGCCATATCACGCGGTGCTTGGCCGCTGTTGTCATTTCCTGTAACGCTATAACCAAAGAAGTTGAGATTTCCGTGGTTTAGTTTTGTAAAGCTGTTTCCGCTGTTAGCACTTGTATAGAATCCGCCGAATCTGCTTGAAGCGGCTTCTAGCACATAGACTACGTTTGCGTCATCTGCAGACACACCAATCATTTTTGGGCCATTGCTAAACCCAGTAATAGTTGTGAAGGTAGCCCCACCATCGGTAGATTTATGGAATCCGGAGCCTGAGGCATAAACAACAGAGAGGTCGCCGGGTTTAAATTCAATATCATATCCGCGATTATCTCCTGTTATGATTTTAACCCAAGTTGCGCCGCCATCCGTAGAAACATAAACGATGAGTGAATCTGAATAATCAGCCGAATATCTTCTGTGGGCATGTTGAAAATCCAGTTGTACATTATTGTGGTTGCCGAGATTGATAGAGGGAGTAATCATACCGTCTCGTTGACCCGTGGCATTGTAGCTGTAATGATTCACTCTTGCGGCTTTGTTGCCGGGTTCCGATCCGGCTACGGTGGTTATTTCCCAGCCAATTGCTCCATCCGGATTGTCTACTGTCCAGTTGGAGCCAGTAAATGTTCCTGCTTCAAAATCTTCTGAGAATATAATATCCGTTCCGTTGGTGGAAATCTCTATAAAATTTGGGAGCGTGAGATCGTGTTCGCCAAAATCGTTGGATACATTCAGACTTACATCATAAAATCCGGGTTCTGCATAGGCAACAATCGGGTTTTGATCAGATGATGTTGCAGGATTTCCGCCTTCAAAAACCCATGAATAGTTATTGGCTGATCCGCCGGCCGAACTTCCAAAAAACTGCACCAGCCCACCAGGACAGGCAACCGTGTTGGAAGAAGTGATAACAGAAACCGGAGGAGCATTGATGGTGGCCTGAGCACACAAAACAGCAAGTTGAGCATTGATTCTTCCTGATCCGAGTTGTCCCAGATAGTTCGGATTAAAAACCGCAATGTTGTCGGCAGTGTTCAGAATGCAGTCGATTACCTGTTGCTGAGAAAGTTCAGGATTAACTGATAAAACAAGGCCAGCCAATCCGGCGACCATAGGCGAAGCCATGGAGGTACCGGAATTATTGGCGTAAACCGGTTGAAAGCCGTTGCCGATGTAGGTACTTAAAATCTGGCTTCCGGGCGCTGAAACATCTACCCAATTTCCAAAGTTTGAAAAATCACTTTTAAAATCTCCTGAGTTGGTGCTCGATACACTGATTACATTGTTATAGCCTGCCGGATAAAAAATGTTCGAAACATTGTCGTTGCCGCTTGCCGCTACGTTGACACAACCAGCATCGTGTGCGTAGTTAATAATATTCTGTCCGGTGTTGCTGTAACCTTCACTTCCCCACGACATATTGATTACATCCGCTCCGTTATCCGCCGCCCAGATTACACCTGAATATGCATCGGAAATGGTTTGAGGAACATTTGAACTTTTGACGGGAATAATTTTCAGGCCAAAACCTATCGAGGCTACACCAGTATTGTTATTGGTTGCCGCTCCAACAATTCCGGCTACATGGGTTCCGTGTGACATCGCCACCTCATTGGGCATCGGATCATTGTCATCATCTGCCACATCATAACCCGGCACCAGGTTGGGAATTAAATCAGGGTGAGTCGTCAGCACTGCATCATCGACAATTGCTACTCTGATTTCTGAACTTCCGGTGCTGATGTTCCAGGCATTCTGGGCGTTGATTTTCCACAGACCCCATTGATTTCCGGATCCGCTTTGTGGCCCCAGGTCATTGGGGGTAAGCGTTGGACGAACGATCGGAATTCGTTCCGCATATTTTACAGAACTCAGCCGACTCAATTCGCGCGCAAAAGACTCTTCCGATTGTTCGCTCGCAAAGAACAATTGATAAACTTCGCTTATCTCATTCGTTCGGGCAAAAAAGAATGGTTTTTCGACTTTAACCACTTCAAAATTCTCAGCGAGATTTTTGCCGATGACAGCAGTGAAAGAATCCAGATTTACGCTTCGCCTGTTGTGAACAATATTTTTGGTTGCCGCAGGATCCATTTGAACCCATAATTGACCTGAATAGAAAACTTCGTTGGAGGGTTGTGCAAAAGAAACCGCATTAAAAAGTTGTAAAAAGATTACCACGAGGATGGATGCAAACGAGATTTTCATCGAAATTTGGGCTTATTGAATTATTAAATAATCGATTGGCAACATTCCGGCAATTTGCAAATATCAGAGTCGGAAGGGGCCGCCAAGAAACAAAAAATCCTGTGCGTTCACCACACAGGATTCAATGACAATTGGAAAGTTAAAATCCGTTTAAAAATACCGGCATCATCTAAGTACCGTAACATTTCCTGAATAGACTTCAGTTTCTCCGTTGATCGCATTCTTCACTTCCACCCGATAAATATACACCTGAACTTCGGCGTAGTGCGTTTGGGCGGCTTCTGATCCATCCCATCCTTTTTGTGGATCGGTAGTTTCAAATATTTTCTCTCCCTGGCGATTGAAAATCTGCATCTTAAATGACAACGGATTCCACTCGTTTCCTACCGGACGGAAGATGTCGTTGATACCATCTTCATTCGGGCTGAAGGAATTGGGCATGTAGAAATGATATTCGCGCGGAACAAAGTGCGCTACAATTTCATCGCTACCTCCTATTTCCATCCACATTTCTTCGAGTTCAGCGTTGGGCGATGGGCTATGAAACTGCGCCGTCCAGTGACTGAATTTCCACTCGTTGTGTGGCAAAGCTTTAAAATCGGTATGATCCATTGCCAGCACATTTCCCGTCCACGGTAATTGTGGTAAGGTTACCCAGTCGAGCATCACCCGTCCGGCTCCCTGGGGCTCTGCTCGAACAATTATCTCGTAATTCGGAAGCTCAATGAACTGTGCGATAATAGTATCCACCTGAGAGATATTCAGGGTAACATTCACCATGTCGGCACTCAGGGCAAAGGTGGCTCCGTTGGTCGATTGCCAGCCTACAAATTCGTAGAACGGCCCGGAAGGAACTGCACGCAGAGCATACGATTCGTTTGATGATAAAATACCTTCCCAGAATGATCCAATGTTTTCATTGTCCAGATCAACCGTTCCGAAAGTTTCGGGTTCGGTCATAATCACCACCTGAAACTCGGTGATTTCACTGAAATGCGCCGTGACTTCATCTTCCTGGGTGATTTCGAACGCCAGGAACAAGCTTTCGAGATCGGGGAAAATATGGTTGTCAAAACTCCACCCGTCGAACTGATATCCGGGTTCAGGAACCGCTTCGAGGTTGATCATGCTGCCTGGAACAATCGATTCTACATGCGGATAAGCTGCCAGTGTTGTTCCATTAAAAATGACATTACCCATTCCCGGAGCATCCACCAGAATCGTAAGATCAACCGGCAGAATTTCGAAATGGGCAGTTACCACATCGGTTTGTTCAAGTGTATAACCAACCTGATCCGTTTCATCATCCGGTGTAAAAACAGTTGCAGGATGAGTTTCAGATTCCCAACCGACAAATCCCCAACCAGCAGATGGTATTGCGATCAGGTTGTGTTCGGGGCCGGCAGAAAGTGAATCGGTAAAAGGGTAATTGGGAATTAAGTCTCCGTTCAATTGAATCTGACCAGAGCCGATGGGTTCTACAACAAAAGTCACCGGATACTCCTCCAGCGGAATGAAATGCGCGACTATAATGATATTGCCCTGAGGATCAACAGTAATTTCAAATGACGTACCATCGCCAATGCCGATATCGCCAGATAATGATTCCCAGAACTGGAAGGTACCATCGGCATATTCGATTGCGGTGAGATCAATAGGAACGCCGATATAATAGGTTCCTGTCCAGGGTTGCATATCAGGAGTGATTGTAATTCCGTTCAGCACCACTTCTCCTTCTCCTTCAATCATTACTGTAACCTCAATGGCTTCGAGGTCATAACAATCTTCCATTCCTTCAATTATTTCCACATCGCATCGTTGCAGAATAAAATCACGAATATTCTGAACATTTCCTTGCCACTGATTAAAACTTCCTCCCCAGCGGTCAACATGCCGTTGCATTTCCGGTTCCATTATTTCAACCAGACTGTCGAGGTGAGCAATGGCAAAATCGCAATTGAAAACGGTATTTTGAAGATCAGCATACCGATTGATGTATGTGTTAAAAAACTCTTCGTTGTTCAAAAGTGCGGCCATAATCTGCGTATGACCTTGTCCCCCCGGATTATTAAGCTGCTCACCAAAACAAGGATCGGCTGTCGGACTGGTGTTGGGAATGTTCGTGTAATTGACATAATGGCCAAAAGAGGCATCCATATCCCACAGGATATATCGCCACTTTTGTGCTCCTCCAAATTCATTGTTTCCTTTCCACCATCCTGTATTCCAATTTAGCCAGTCGGCAGAAACGATCCAGGTATTAAGGGCGAAATAATCAATAAGACTTAATACGTTTAATTCCGTTTTAACATAATCGTAATTGGTTTGATCGGACATGTCATTGCCGGTGATGAAATTCCGCAGGTTATTCCAATCGTTTATGCTACCATATTCGGCCCAGGTTCCGCCCCATGTTTTAATAAAATCAATCTGATGCTTGTCCTGATCATAATACTCAAGGGTATAGTGCCAATCATCAACTTTTTCGCGATAATCGTACACTCCCCAATACTGGCCGTTGACATACATCACTCCAAATTCTGCTGATCTTTCATCGAGTTCAAGGTTTCCGACCTGGGAAAGCGACATTACATAAGCATCCCGTATATGAGCTCCACCATTCTCAAAAGGATAATTGTCACTGGCTCCTGCTTTGAACATATACCTTTTGTATGAATTCCGCTCCGAACCGCGAAACAATTGCAGTTCGGTAGCTCCGCTGTAGCCCATTTTATCGCGGTCTACCCAATCGATACCGCGTTGCTGATATGCCCAACTGTCGTTACCGTGTTTATTGGTATCGCCTACATTTTTGGAAATTCTGTTTCCGTTTGCATCAAACATTTCCAATGTAGTTATAGGCTCGATTTGGGACCCCGACAACAATGTTTGGACCTGGCCACCTGCAAGAGAAAAAGCCGGAACGGTATGTTGATCTCCACCAAAGAAAAATGTACTGAATTCATAGAAACTTCTCAGGTAATCGGGATCAGAGCTAAACGTTGCGGCCATCAGCACTGTAGTTGTACTGATGTTAATCGGGCCTGTGTAAACCGGTGATGTGGCCGTAGGAAAAGTACCGTCGAGTGTATACCGGATGGTGAATCCGGGATTGGGATCGGGGATGCTTATGGATACATTTATTGCCCCGCCATGATATCCGGCAGGCTCACTGAATTCGGGTAACGGTGCATAATCTACATATGCCGTAGTGGTATTTGACGCTCCTATCGTAGGCTGCGCAAATACAGCCCAATTGTTGGATCCATCCGGGAACCGACCACGGCTATGGCCTACCTGACTGGTGACATCAATCATATCGGCGTCGATAATCGTTGAGCCATCCGGATCAACAAAGGCAATTATTTCACTATCCTGAGTTTGCCCAATACGAAAATCTGCATGCAGATTATTAATGTTGAATGGTTCGTTTACCCGCCCTGACAACCAGACCCGCAGGAACCCATTGGCCGGAATAATAGAACCAGCAGGAAAATCCCATTTCTCAAGGTTGTCAATGTTGTCTGTAAGATAATATCCCGACAAATCCATCGGCGCACCTGTAGTATTGTACAGCTCAACCCAATCTTCACATTCTCCGTAATTATCCTGAAATGGGTTCGGGTTGGAATTTGAACACAAATTGGTCGCCATAAATTCGTTGATGACAACCTGTGCGGGTAACAGGAAGGATAAGAATGAAAGAA
>CALDPJ010000192.1 GCA_937911795.1 uncultured Flavobacteriales bacterium
CAAATTCAGTTTCCGCAAAGACTTTTGTCGCTGTCCTATTTTCTTTTCTGTTTTATGGCTGTGATTTCTTCAGAATACCTGGGTCGGACGATTCGTGGCGTGATGCAGGTCATATTGTGTGTTGTTTTATTCACATTTGCATTCGGAAGTATTGCCAAAGAAATCAATGGGCCAACAAATAAAAATCGTGTCGGAGCACGTGAAGTGAGGGGTTTTCCACTAGAGCAAGGTGCAACGTACATTGGTGACTATTGGCATGTCTATCTTCTGGGGGTTTATCATCCCGGAGAAAATAATTTGATCCCGCACGATGAAGACTACTTGCGACAATCCTCGTATCTCGACCGTGCATTTCGCGGAGAGACTATTGTAATTATCGCGAACGACTGGATCGAAGAATTTCCAAATCAACTGGAACAGTACAATAGAATATTGGTGAAAGTAGGACAAGAACAAAACCATAATAGTTACCGGTTTTGCACGTACCGACTTGTTGAGGATTGACATAATTATTATGGAACAATAGTTCCGTCCTGGAATGAGAATTGAAATGGCTGGCCATTGGTCATTCCGATGATTTTAAAGTCGGAAGAATGTGCCGGATCGTGAGACGGAAACCAATCTTTTTTGTTCTTGTCTATTACTATGAATAACCCTTCATCGCTGCCAATTGCGCAAAACGTATCGAAACTTCCGCTGAATTGTGGAAATTCAGAAATTTCAATCAATGAGCGAAAGGTTTGCGCAATATTCTCAACCGGCATTCCGATTTCGCTGATGCTCAGAAAATGATCGCTATCGAATGGAGGTTCTGCATTTATTTCCAGACGTTCGCGCGCAATGAATTCTACAATATTTTTATCGGGGTCGTAGAAATAAACCGATTTTGCCTTCCAGCTACTGAAGTCAACAATTTCTCCGTCGGGTCCGGGAATAATTTCGCACCGGTTCCGAAGCCATCGGGTGGCATGTTCTATTTGATTGGATGGGATATTAATAGCGAAATGATACGGTTGAGCACGATCATTTTCTTCAAAAATTAATTCAGTAATACCAAGCTGAATTGCAAACCTCGTCTTCTCTTCGGCGATTATCAGGCAATCCAAGACATTCTTATAAAATGCTTTCATTTCATCCAATCCGGAAGTGTAGAGCGTAAGTCGGTTGATGAGCATTATCTGGATTTGAAGGATCGAAGATAATTCAAAGGAGCAATTGAACAATCAGAGCAATGAGTGCAAAGGAAAGATGTAAAGCTACGATCAGGAAGAACCAGAATTTCCAGCTTTTTTCTCTGCGATGTTTCTTCAGCCATTGGCGCATTGTGTACTTGTCTTTTACTTATAACACTTGCAGACCGATTCAGTTCATTGAACTCAATAAGGTGATAAAACAAAAGCCCCGGAATTCCGGGGCTTCTGAAAACTAAAGTGGTGATGGTTTCTGCTTTTTATCGGGTCACCACACCCGTCGGAGTTGAGCTATCCGCATTGTTGGCCATATCATAAGAATCTCCAGGCGTTGGAGTGTTGGGGACAGAGGCTACAAGCGGTTGAATCGAAAATGGACCAGGGCCCAGGTCCAGATTGGGTTCAACCGAAATAATAAGCGTCTCTCCCGAAAGATCCGCAGGGAAGCTAATATCGGAGGGAGCATTATAAAGAAAATCCTCTCCCGGAAACGCAGGGGCATTATCCACACCACTATCCGGATTTTCATCATCAGAACCCGTGGCAGAATCGAATTTTCCGGTACTTACATATCGATCATCGATGATCGCCCATCCTTCATATCTCCATTCCGAAGGTAAATCGGGTAGGGTTAATGAAGGAAGGTTGATCCCTAATGGATCAATCAACCACCAAACACCACTGAGTTCATTGGTGCCACTACCATCTGTTGGGGTTTGGAGAACGTAGCTTCCGGAAACATCAGAAAAATCAGCACCCAAAGCCGCACTGTGATCAATGTTCAAACCGGCTGAGTTGCCATCGAAGTCTCCGGCCAGTATTACAACACCACTTGGATTTTCATCATTGTCTGGTGAAGGCTCAATAGTAATCCGGAATTCGTCGGCTTCAAATACTTGATCTTCGTCCAGATTAAAAGCCGAAGGAACCGGATTGCCGTCATCGTTGATCGTGAATGTTCCGGTGGAAATCGGAAAATCATCCACTATGATCCACCCTTCATACACATGATTATCTCCCAGATCAGGAAGATTGTTCACATTCAATGACAGATCATCCTGACCCGGTGGTGGCGGCGGAGGAGGTGGTGGATCATCATCATCGTCTTTACATCCCGTAAAGGTTATCAATCCCACAAAAGCGAACATGGAAAGGATTTTTAAATAGCTCATAAATAAAAATATTTAATGATGCCGCTCTTATTTATCGTCGGTTATGGCCTGCCGACCACCGGAAGGTTTTAAAACCGGCTGTATGAATTTACCACACTTCAGGCGGTGAAAGGTTGTCCCTCTTGCCTGATTATTTAGCTTTTTTTCCCTTGCGGTGGTGATTGCGAAATTGAAGAGGGGAGACACCTTCCCGGTTTTTGTAGAACCTGCTGAAGGTTTGCAGATCGGTAAATCCTAAATCGATGCCGATCTCGCTGATGGGTTTTTCGGTATATCTCAATAAACGGCGGGCCTCCAGGTGAAGGCGGTCCTGAATGTATTCAAGGGGAGATTTTCGTCGGGCTTTTCGGAAAACATTCGATAAAGTTTTGGGCGATCGATTGAGTATTGAAGCATATTCGTGAACCGAATGCTTTTCCCGAAAATGTTGGTCAACCAATACATGGAAAGTTTGAAACAACTGATTCTGGTCAGAGGATAAAGGGCGTGGGCGGTGTTGTTCTTTGTGGATGCCGGCACACAACATCAGAATGCGCTGAACGATCATATGCAGTACTTCAACCGATACATCCTGTGAAACATTGGTTTCTGTAACGACCATTTCCCATGCAGCAGAAATAATGGCTTCATGCTTTAGATCCAGCCGCAAAACCGGCAACGGAGAAGAACCATAGTAAAACAATCCCTGAAAATCTGTTTCCTCATCAGGATTCAGCATACAAAAAAAAGCGCGATTGAACCGAAGCATTTTAATTATCCCAACACGTATTGCTGCCACAGAGTGCAAACCAGAAGTTCCAATTACCTGATTTTTTGAAAAACTGTATTCGATTCCGTCAACAGCCAGTTTATTATCGTCACTGCAGAACCACAAAAGGATCAGTTCATCCTCCTTTGGCGACACCAGCTGGTGCTCATTAATTGTGGTGATTTCTGCTACTTCAAGTCTCTCTCCGGTATTGCTGACAAATTCCATATCTATTAAAGATACTCACGAATTTTCTTTCGTAGAAGCAGCATATCGGGTTCCGACGCAGATTTAACAGAATATTGTATTTGTTTAACAGATAGAAATGCACAGGTCTGGCAACGAATAATTCATCAGAAGTATTAGCCTGTTTCCCGCTGAAGGATGGAGTTATTCATTCTTTGCCCTGGGACCCAGCTCAATCACTTCCATGTCAAAAATCTTACCGGCATCCAGTTTAAAGCGCATAATGGTTTTGACCTTGTGAAAGCCGTGAATTCCGGCCGCACCCGGATTAACATACAGCGTGTTCAGCCGCTTATCCATCTGAACTTTTAAGATGTGCGAGTGGCCACAAATCAGAATATCCGGTGGATCGGCTCGCATCGGTTCTCGGATGCGCTTATCATATATATACACAGGTCCTGCAATGTGCGTCATCCAGATTTTCATTCCGCCACACTTAAACTTCTGGTCGAGCGGAAAGATGCGCCGCACATCTGCACCATCAATATTGCCGTACACACCTCGTACTGGTTTAAAAGCCTCCAGCTCATGAATCACCGAAACATCTCCGAAATCACCGGCATGCCAGATTTCATCAACGTCCTTGAAGTGGGTAAAAACCCTTTCGTCAAGATGACTGTGGGTGTCGGAAATGAGTCCTATTCTGCGCATATCTGCTCCGGTCATAAATGGCTAAAATGCTACTTTTGACCGAAATTATTGCACTTGCACCGATATTTTTTAGAAATAGCTTTCAGAGGTTCGAATTATCATGGCTGGCAGGTTCAGCCCGGAGAAAAAACCGTGCAACAATCGCTCGAAAATGCATTGACTACTCTGCTTTCCCGGCAGACATCCTGTATCGGGTGTGGACGCACGGATTCAGGGGTACATGCGAATCAGTTTTATGTACATTTTGATGCAGCGGAAGTACTGCAGGAGACAAAATTCATGTATCGGTTAAATGCATTGCTCGACCTGGATATCGCGGTAAGACGCATAATTCCCGTAAAAGAAGAGGCTCATGCCCGTTTTGATGCCATTGAACGTACGTATCGTTATTTTATTCATCAGCAAAAGAATCCTTTTCTGAATGATCGCTCTACCTTTGTAGTTGGAGATCCGGATATGGACTTGATGAATCAGGCCGCAGAATATCTGGTTGGAACCATGGATTATCAATCATTCGCTAAAGTGAATTCAGACGTTAAGCATCATCAGTGCGAAGTGTTCAGTGCGTTCTGGTATCGTCACGACGATCAGTTTGTGTTCGAAATCTCGGCCAATCGTTTTCTGCGCAATATGGTGCGCGCGATTGTTGGAACGTTGCTCGAGGTTGGCGCAGGAAAAATGACGCTCGAAAGGTTTAAATCTGTAGTGGAATCCCGTGATCGGAGCAACGCCGGTAAATCTGTAGATGCCCGCGGATTATTCCTGCACCAAGTAAAATATCCGTTTATATCATGAGTCAGAACGTCGCAGGAAAAGCCTTTGATATGAGTTTGTTACGGCGCGTAATGTCGTTCGTGAAACCGTACCAGCTCGTATTTTATGTCACATTTGCGCTGACCGTACTTTCTGCCGGAGTGGCAGTGCTTCGACCCATGCTGATCGGTACTGCTATCGATCAATATGTCATCAACAACGATGCACAAGGACTTTTGTACATCACCCTTGTGGTTGTCGGTTTACTCATCGTAGAAGCCATCGTTCAGTTTTATCAAACGTATTACGCCAACTGGCTGGGGCAAAATGTAACGATTGATCTTCGGTCCAGATTATTTCGCCACGTAACACAATTTAAGTTGCGCTATTTTGACCGAACACCCATTGGTCAGCTTGTTACCCGCGTGGTTTCGGATATTGAAACCGTAGCCGAAATTTTTTCACAAGGCATTCTCGTGATTCTCGGTGATCTGCTGAAGTTATTCGTAGTAATTGTAGTGATGTTCATTTACAACTGGAAGTTGAGTTTACTCGTTTTGATACCCATTCCATTGCTGCTGTTTGCGACGAATATTTTCAAAAATGCAATCAAAAAATCGTTTCAACAGGTAAGAACACAGGTATCTGTACTCAATACTTTTGTTCAGGAACACCTCACCGGAATGAACATCGTGCAGATTTTTAACCGCGAAGAATCAGAGTCCAAAAAATTCCGGAAAATCAATCACAAACACCGGCAGGCACACATTCATTCGGTATGGGCTTATTCCATTTTTTTCCCGGTGGTGGAAATTCTTTCGGCAATATCGCTGGCTGTGTTGGTTTGGTGGGGAGCGAGAGAAAGTCTCACCGGTGAAGTCAGCGTAGGCGATCTCGTGGTTTTCATCCTGTTTATTTATATGTTGTTTCGCCCGATTCGACAGCTCGCGGATCGGTTCAATGTCCTTCAGATGGGCATGGTCGGATCGCAGCGTGTATTTAAAGTACTCGATACGGATGAAAGAATTTCGGATGAAGGGAATCTGACCAAAGATCGGATTGAAGGAAATATTTCTTTTCGAAATGTTTGGTTCGCATATGAAGACGATGATTATGTTTTACGCGACGTCTCGTTCGAAGTAAAGAAAGGCGAAGTAGTTGCGTTTGTCGGGGCAACTGGAGCCGGAAAATCATCGGTCATCAACCTGCTGAGTCGTTTTTACGAATTTCAGAAGGGTGATATTATTATTGACGAGCGCTCCATTCGTGATTATAACCTGGATTTTATTCGGGATGAAATTGCCGTGGTATTGCAGGATGTGTTTTTATTCTCCGACACCATTCACAACAATATTACCCTCGGCGACAAAAATATTTCACGCGAAGAAGTTGTTGCAGCGGCAAAGGCGGTGAGGGCACATCAATTTATTATGGAACTGCCGGGCAATTATGATTTTGATGTGAAAGAGCGGGGGGGGATGTTGTCCTCGGGTCAACGCCAGTTGATATCATTCATCCGGGCCTACGTTTATAATCCGGGAATTCTGGTGCTTGACGAGGCGACTTCTTCTGTGGATACCGAAACAGAAACCCTCATCCAGGAAGCCATTGAGCGATTGACCGAAGGCCGGACTTCCATTGTGATTGCTCATCGATTATCTACCATTCAAAAGGCCGACAAAATCATTGTCATGGATCAGGGCCGTATTCTGGAAAGCGGAAGTCATGCACAATTGCTCGAACTGGGCGGAGCATACAAAAATCTCTTCGATTTGCAGTTTAAGCAGTAGACGAGTAGATAGGTATTACTGTTTTCCGGTAACCATACTTTTCAGCTTTGGTGCCAGATATTTGCCGGTAATCGATTCACTGCACTCTGCCAGCCCTTCCGGTGTGCCTGTGAAAACGAGTTTTCCACCGTGTTCTCCACCTCCGGGACCAAGGTCAATAATCCAGTCTGCATTTTTAATGATGTCCATGTTGTGCTCAATCACCACTACCGAGTGACCTTGTTCCACCAGTGCATTCATGGCAATCAGCAATTTATTGATGTCATGGAAATGCAAACCGGTAGTGGGCTCATCAAAAATGAAAAGCGTTCGTGCTTCGTTTTCTCCTTTGGAAAGAAAAGATGCCAGTTTTATCCGTTGTGCTTCGCCGCCGGAGAGGGTATTGGAACTTTGTCCCAGCTTTAGGTAGCCGAGACCTACATCCTGCAGAGGTTGTAATTTCTGGATGATTTTTGAAGATGGCATTGGTTGATTTTCTTCACCGAAAAACTCGATGGCTTCATCGATGGTCATGTCCAGAATATCGTAGATGTTCTTTCCGCGGTAATCCACTTCCAGTATTTCGTCCTTATAGCGTTTTCCCTTACACGTTTCACACAGCAAATGAACGTCTGCCATAAACTGCATTTCAATCTTCACTTCGCCTTCACCTTCACAGGTGTCACAACGTCCGCCGCTGACGTTAAAAGAAAAATGACTGGCTTTGTACCGGCGCTGCCTGGCCAGCGGCTGATCTGCCAGTAGAGTCCGTATTTCATCAAAAGCCTTTACATAGGTCACCGGATTCGAACGGGAAGATTTACCGATGGGGTTCTGAGTAACATATTCCACCGCTTCAACCTGATTGATGTCTCCTGAAATACCGTCTATTTTCGCACTAAGCCCATCCCGGTTCTCGACCGATTTCCGAATCAACGGAAACAGAATATCCTTAACCACTGTTGTTTTCCCCGAGCCACTCACACCGGTAACCACAACCAGCATATTCAACGGAAATGAAACATCAAAACCGCTGAGGTTGTGTTTGTGCAGATCGTGCAGATTGATCTTGTTCCGAACTTTCCTTCTGTTCTTTGGAACAGGAATGTTTAATCTTCCGGTGAGATAGCGGGCCGTTAAACTTTCAGATTCATTGATCAGTTCATTATGATTGCCCTGAAAAATTATTTCTCCGCCATTTCGCCCGGCAGCCGGACCCAAATCAACGAGCATATCCGCAGCTTCCATAACTTCTTCATCATGTTCGACTACAATGACCGTATTTCCTTCTTCCTGTAGCGCTTTTAAAACAGAAATCAGTTTTTGGGTATCGTGTGAGTGCAATCCGATGCTCGGTTCGTCGAGTATGTACATAGATCCAATCAGACTGCTGCCGAGAGAAGTTGCCAGATTGATTCTTTGGGATTCTCCGCCCGAAAGCGTGTTCGAAAGCCGGTTGAGGGTCAGATAGCTAAGACCAACATCCGACAGAAATTTCAACCGGCTGACAATTTCGTGCAACAATCGCTTTCCGATTTTCATTTCCTGCTCATCCAGCGGAATGTGCTCGAAAAATTGGAGGCATCGCTCCACCGGACTTTGCACCAGTTCAGAAATGGATTTACCGGCTACTTTCACATAGTTGGCATCTTTTCGAAGCCGGGTGCCTTTGCAGTCCGGGCACAGCGTTTTTCCACGGTATCTGCTCAGCATCACGCGGTACTGAATTTTGTATGCATTGGATTCTACAAATTTGAAAAATGCACGAATTCCTTTAAAATATTCGTTGCCGCTCCAGACGAGTTCTTTTTGTTCCGGGGTTAGATCCCTCCACGGGCGGTGGACCGGAAAATCGAAGTGATGCGCATTCAATTCAAGCTCGTCCCGCCAGGCGCTCATTTTTTCACCTTTCCAGCAAACCAC